>DAINNS010000184.1:0-3470 GCA_036735765.1 Ilumatobacteraceae bacterium
TGTATCTCTGCCCGCACTGGCGTTCAGTCTTCTCTTCCGTTTTCAAGGAGCAAATGTGGGCACTCACCCGTGGGTGGCCGTGCCGGTTCCTCCAGAGTTCCGACTGACGTGCAGCCGGCTTTTGGGGGCGAGTTGCAACTCTATCGGTGGGTTTGACGAAACGTCAACCTGAACCTTCGGAGTTTTCAGTCGGGGGCGGATCCCCCGAAAGGCTCCGTGAAGTTATCCGCGGGGTGTGTGTTTACCAACCTCGTCGCGGCGAGTTTTTCGCTGATCAGGCCCGGTTGATCCGGTCAGGCCCTGTCGATGAGGTGGTACGTCGTCTTCCCGCGACGGACCAGCAAATAACGCCCGTGTAATGGGGCGACGTCTGACGGCTTGGTGTCAACGGAGACCGGCGAGCCGTTGACGCGCACACCACCCTGGTCGATCGTGCGGCGAGCTTCGGACTTCGACGCGCACACCATTGTGTCGACCAACAATTGGGCCATGTCGTCGGGCAGAACCGTGAGTTTCGACGACGGAACTTCACGCGCGATCGCATCGAATCCTGCGGCACTTGCAGCGGTCGGGTCGCCGCCGAACAGGATGGAGGCCACTTCATCCGCAGCGCGCGCCGCATCATCGCCGTGCACCATCGCGGTGATCTCGTGGGCGAGGAGCCGCTGTGCCTCGCGGGCCTCGGGCTTGGCGGCGTGCGCGGCGAGGATGTCGCGACACTCGTCGAGAGAGCGCAGTGAGAACTGCGGGAAGTAACGGGCAACGTCGGCGTCGGCCTGCTGAACCCAGAACTGGCGGAATTGGTACGGACTGGTTCGTTCGGGGTCGAGCCACACCGCCCCGTCGGCCGTCTTGCCGAACTTCGTTCCGTCACTCTTCGTGACGAGCGGCCACGTGAGACCGTGCGCCGCGCGACCGAGCGTCTTGCGGATGAGGTCGATACCCGCGGTGATGTTTCCCCACTGGTCGCTTCCACCCATCTGCAGTTCGACGTCGTGGGCGGCCGCGAGATGGCGGAAGTCGTTCGCCTGGAGAAGCATGTAGCTGAACTCGGTGTACGACAAACCGTGCTCGGAACCGAGTCGCGACTTCACCGAGTCCTTCGCCAACATCTGGTTGACCGTGATGTGTTTGCCGACATCACGGAGGAACTCGAGAGCAGAGATGCCCGCGGTCCAGTCGGCGTTGTTGACCAGCGTCGCGCTGAACTTGCCCGGTGAAAAATCGAGGAGTCGCTGCAGCTGTGATTCGATACGCGACACGTTGTGCGCCAGAGTTTCGGCGTCGAGAAGGTTGCGCTCTTCGCTGCGCCCCGACGGATCGCCCACCATTCCTGTTGCGCCGCCCGCCAAAGGGAACGGTCGATGGCCGGCCAGCTGCATGCGACGGAGCATCAATTGACCGAGCAAGTGACCGACGTGCAACGAGTCAGCCGTCGGATCGAACCCGACATAGACACCCACCGAATGATCCGCGAGGCGCGCGCCGAGCTGGTCGGCCGCAGTCGTGTCGTGCACGAGCCCACGCTCGTGGAGTTCGGGGAGGATGTTCACCTCTCAATGTTGGCACGACCAACCACCCGGATGGCCGATCATTTGCACTACGTTGCGCAGCGGGGGAACAAGATGGCGCAGCCAGAACTGAACCTGCACGACGCCATGCTGGTGCAGGCACTCGCGTCGGCCGACCTCGGGTCGCAGATCAACGTGGCCATCCTCGAAGGGCTCGCACAGAACCTCGTTCAGGGCGGCATCGTGTACGACCTGACGAAGGATCTCACGCTGCGACCCAGTCGCGACGCCGTCGCACTGCGCATTCTCGGGGCGGCCCACCGAGAGGTGCTCGCAGGACGCGCGCCACAACTCGCACGCCACTACCCCAGTGTGGGTGGCCAACCAGGACCGACGATCGTCGAGGATTTTCTTCACGTGTTGGAGACCAACCGTGCCGCAATCATCGATGGGCTCGGACGAACCGTGCAGACGAACGAGGTCGGCCGCACGACCATGCTTGTGACGGGACTCGCCCACTTCGGACGCAGGCATGGTGTCGACACCTTCCACTTTCGCGAGGTTGGCTCGTCGAGTGGCCTCAATCTCCTGTTCGACCGGTTCTTTTTCGAGAACGACGGCGGTGCGTTCGGCGATCCCGACTCACGCGTCCGCTTCACCGCTGATGCCTGGGGTAGTCCCACGGTCGACATTTCGGGATGCCCCACTGTCGTATCGCGCGCTGGTTGCGACATCGCCCCGCTCGACATTCGCGACCCCGAACGACGCCTCACACTGCTTTCCTTCGTCTGGCCTGACCAACAGCAACGATTCGACCGATTGCACGCGGCCCTCGAGATCGCCGCGACGAGTCCGCTGTACCAGGCACCGACCGAGGCCGATGCCGCCGACTGGATCGACGCTCAGATTGACGACATGGCAGACGAACCGGTGCTCGTCTTCCATTCCATCGTGTGGCAGTACTTCAGCCAAGACACGAAGGACCGCTTCCGTGCAGCACTACGCCGACACGGCGAACGACGTCGCGCCCCACTCGCATGGCTACGAATGGAGCCTGCCGGCGCCGCACCCGACCTGAAAATCACCGTGTGGAAGGACGGCACGATCGTCGAAGATGACCACGCCTTGGCCACCAGCAGTTATCACGGCATCGGCACACGCCGACTATGAACACGGCACACGCCGACTATGAACACGGCACACGCCGACTGTGAACACAGCACACACCAACTATGAGCACACCCCCGTCGTAGACTTTTCCACGTGACCATCCAGGAACCGACCGCCGAAACGTCATCACGTGACCGCCTCGCCCGCGTCGTACAAATCGTCACGTTCCAGGAATCCGAGGACAGCCTCCTCCGCTATTGGCGAGACCAATCGCCTGCGGCACTGATGGCTGACGTAACTCGCTTACGTCGTCGGATTTTTGGGAGGTCGGATGGACCTGGAAGAGGACTTCAAAGAGTTTCTCGAATTACTTATCGCCAATGACGTTCGCTTTCTGATTGTCGGTGGCTATGCGCTAGCCGCACATGGCCTGCCTCGCACGACAACTGACATCGACATTTGGGTCTGGATGGACGCGCAGAATGCGAAGGCACTGAAGAAATGCCTTGACGATTTCGGCTTTGGATCACTGGAGATTGAACAAGCGGACTTTCTCAGGCCTGACATCACCGTTCAACTGGGCTATTCCCCAGATCGCATCGACCTCATGACATCGATTTCGGGTGTCGCATTCGAAGAGGCCTGGGAAAGACGCATCCTCGCAACTCTGGCCGGCGTCACGTTGCCGATCATCGGAAAGACCGACCTCGTCACCAACAAATGGGTCCTGCGGCGACCGCAGGACCTCGTTGATCTGATGAAGTTGGTGCGTCAGGCTCAGCGCGAGTAGGCGCCGAGTTTCTCCCGAACGAACGCGGGCACGGGAGTTGCCTTTGCCTCCCCCGGCAC
>DAINNS010000185.1:0-3435 GCA_036735765.1 Ilumatobacteraceae bacterium
GTTCGACGACGAGTGTTGTGGCAACGTCAACAACGGCTGGTGTCGTTCAACTTCCCGGCGACTTGAGCACAGGTACTCCCATCGCTCCAGGCTCAAGTGCCGTCACGACGACTACCGCAACTACCGCGCCACCGCAACCGGTCTATGACATGACTCCCGAAAGCGTGTCCATCAATGAGGCCGAAGAATTCGTATCGAATACAAAGGTGAAGGTCTCGATTGTTGGCCCGGGAATGTGGAAGGGGACGATGGGCGCGGCGACCCGCGCAGAATTGTCGAATGACGGTGGTTTCAAGTCGTCAAGTTTCTTCGATTTGGTCAACAGCAGAGGAGTGATCGACTGGACTCTGCAAGCGAGTCGCGATGGCACGTTCACAAAGATCGTTTACGTTCGATTTTGGAACTGCTACGGCGCGCCGGCATTTGGTTCGAGCACGTTGACGGACGACATCATCCTTGACACGACAAAACCGACGATTGTTGGTGTCAGTGCGGTCGAGGATTCGGGTCGGTCCGGGGTTGCAATTTCAGCAGTACGGTCCTCGGCGGCACCAAGAGCTGCTGCGCGCGTGACGATAAGGGGGAGCGATTCAATCTCGGGCGTCGGCGCAATTGAGTTTCGTGCATCGCCCCGAGGATCAACCACCGAGGTAGTTGTGGGTGGTGGAGGTGGATCTGTCAGCGCAAGAGCTCGTCTCATCGCGAAGTCAATAAAGATCAACTTGGCTGCGAAGCGCTTCCAAGTTCGACTCATCGATCGGGCGGGCAATGCTTCGGGATGGAGGACGGTGAACGTCCTCGATTGACCTCGGGTCAGTCGTTGTTCCAGAGGGCCTGCATCACGGGTTCGGCCAGTTCGGGCCGGCAGATGAGCAAGTCGGGAAGCCACGTGTCGCGTTGGTTGTACACGAGGGGAGAACCGTCGATGCGGCTCGTGTGGAATCCTGCCGCGCGCGCCACGGCGACCGGTGCAGCGGAGTCCCACTGGTGCTGGCCACCGTCGTGCACGTAGATGTCGGCCTCGCCGAGAACGACCGCCATCGCTTTGGCACCGGCCGACCCGAGGCGAATCGCGTCACAGTCGATCGCGTTCGCCACCAGGATCGCGGAGTACGGAGCGCGGTTGCGTGACGTGATGAGGCGTACCTTGCGGTCGGGTTTGGGTGGGAGAGCGGGCTTGGTCGATGGATGCGTGTCGAGGGTGACCCCGAGTGCGGGCAATGAGACCGCGCCGGCGACGAGGTCACCGTCTTCCCACAGCGCAACGTGAATCGCCCAGTCTGAACGCCCGCGTTCGCCGTATTCGTTGGTGCCATCCAGAGGGTCGATGATCCACACCCGGTTTGCTGCGAGACGTTTGGGGTCGTCGGCGCCTTCTTCCGACAACACGGCGTCGTTGGGTCGGTGCTCGGCGAGTGCATCGATGAGGAAGCGGTGGCCCGTTGCATCGCCCGTGTCCATGACGTGCCATGGCGAAGCATTTTCGGCAAAGAGTTGCGTGCGCAGTGCGTTCAGGCGGAGGCCCGCTTCGTGTGCGAGATGAGCGGCGAGGCGGTGGTCGTCGGCGACGATGGCGGGGTCGATCACGATGACTGTCTTCCGAGTTCGATTGCGCGGCGGGCGATGTCACGAAGGGCATCTTCGTCTGCACCTTTCGCAACCTCAGCCGCGATGAGTGACTCGAGTTTCTCCGCGGCGACCTCGTTGAACGCGGGGATTCGCGCCCGCGACGCCACGGTCGAGGCGATGATGAGCGCGATCGCAGCGAGCGTCGTGGTGAGGCCGATCGTGACGACCCACCCCTCGTTGTTGCCGTTGATCGACGACACGATGATGCCCGCGATGCCGCACACGAAAACCACGGCACACACCCAACGGATGACCCGGAGGCTCGTAGGGGTGTTCATCGATTCAGTGGCTTGTACTTGATGCGATGCGGCTGGTCGACGGAAGCGCCGAGTTCCTTGCGGCGCCACGATTCGTACTCGCTGAAGTTGCCCTCGAACCAGCGCACCTGGCTGTCGCCTTCGAAAGCGAGCACGTGTGTGGCGATGCGATCGAGGAACCAGCGGTCGTGGCTGATGACGACGGCACAGCCCGGGAACGACTCGAGAGCCGTTTCGAGCGCGCGAAGGGTGTCGACGTCGAGGTCGTTGGTTGGTTCGTCGAGCAACAGCACGTTGCCGCCGCGCTTCAGCAACTTCGCGAGGTGAACGCGGTTGCGCTCACCACCCGACAGGTCGCCGACCAGTTTTTGCTGGTCGCTGCCCTTGAAGTTGAAACTTGCGACGTAGGCACGTCCGTGGACTTCGCGTCCGCCGACCTTCATGTGTTCGACGCCGCCGGTGATTTCCTCGTAGACGGTCGCCTTGGGGTCGAGGTCGTCGCGGTTCTGGTCGACGTAGCTCAACTGCACCGTGTCGCCGACCGCAACGGATCCCGAGTCGGGCGCTTCGAGTCCCGCAAGCATGCGGAAGAGCGTCGTCTTGCCGGCGCCGTTCGGGCCGATGATGCCGACGATGCCGGCGGGCGGCAACGAGAACGAGAGATCGTCGATGAGCAGACGGTCGCCGAAACCCTTGGACAGGTTCTTCACCTCGATGACGGTGTCGCCGAGACGGGGTCCTGCCGGTATCGCGATCTCCAAGCGGTCGGGGCCGCGTTCGGCAGCCTCGGCTTCGGCGTGGAGTTTCTCGTACGCCGAAAGACGAGCCTTGCCCTTTGCCTGGCGGGCCTTCGGTGACATCTTCACCCACTCGAGTTCGCGCTGGAGCGTGCGGGCACGCGCTTCGTTCGACTTTTCCTCCTGCGCGAGGCGGGCCTGCTTCTGCTCGAGCCAGCTCGAATAGTTGCCCTCGAACGGATAGCCACGACCGCGGTCGAGTTCGAGGATCCACTTCGCGACGTTGTCGAGGAAGTACCGATCGTGCGTGATCGCAACGACGGTGCCCGGGTACTCGGACAGGAAACGCTCGAGCCACAGAACGCTTTCGGCGTCGAGGTGGTTGGTCGGTTCGTCGAGAAGCAGCAGGTCGGGGCGGCTGAGAAGCAGTCGACACAGCGCGACGCGGCGTCGCTCACCACCAGACAATTTCGTCACGTCGGCGTCGTTCGGTGGACAACGCAGCGCATCCATCGCAATTTCGACGTTGCGGTCGAGGCTCCACGCGTCGGCTGCGGCGATCTTGTCTTCCAGTTCCGCTTGGAGGGCGCCGACCTTTTCGTAATCGGCGTCGGGGTCGCCCCACATCGCCATGACCTCTTCGTAGCGGGCGAGAAGGTCGCGCACCGGGGCAACGCCGTCCATCACATTGCCGAGGACGTCTTTGGCGGGGTCGAGGTGGGGTTCTTGTTCGAGGAGACCGACGGTGAACCCCGGGGTCAGGCGGGCTTCGCCCGAGTACCCGTCATCCTTGCCGGCCATGATCCGCAGAA
>DAINNS010000186.1:0-3424 GCA_036735765.1 Ilumatobacteraceae bacterium
TCCAACGACCACGGGAACACCACTTTCCTTCAGGTTCAACGCATGGGCGTGGCCTTGTGAGCCGTACCCGATGATTGCCACCTTCCGGTTCTTGATGATGTTGACGTCACAATCGCCGTCGTAATACATCTTTGCTGCCATCAGCTTGCCTTTCCTTTCACTGCACGCACGCGTGCTTCGCGGTCGAGTTTGGGAAGCGCGATACGGCCGGTTCGTTGAAGCTCAACGATGCCGTAGCCGCGCAGGAGTTCCTCGAAGTCGTCCAACTTGTCGGGCGATCCCTCGAGAGAAAGTGTGAGTGCGTCGACCCCAACCGCAACAACTTTTGCATCGAAGATGTTGGCGAGTTCGACGAGTTGTCCGCGCACCTCGGCACCGGCGCGCACCGTTGCGATGAGGAGCTCGCGCTCGACCGAACGTGACGGGTCGAGTTCGGAGATGCGGACAACTTCGATCAGCTTGAACAGTTGCTTCACGATCTGCTCGAGCGGCGTCTCTTCGACGTCGACGACGATCGTGATGCGACTGAGTTCGGGGTCTTCCGTCGGCGCGACCGCCAGCGAGAAGATGTTGTAACCACGGCGAGCGAACAGACCGGCGACGCGCGCAAGGACGCCCGCCTTGTTCTGAACGAGCACCGAGAGGATGTGGTGGCGTGGCTTGCTCATCGCAGGAACTCCTTACGCGCCGTCTGTGAAGGCGGCAAGAGAATGTCGTCGTTGCTGGCACCCGCGGGCACCATCGGGAACACCTTCTCGCCCTCGGCGACGCGGAAGTCGACGACGACGGAACGATCGTTGATCGAGTTCGCTTTTTCGATCGCGGGCTCGACCTCTTCAGGTGAATCGACGCGAATACCCACGCAACCCATCGCCTCGGCCCACTTCACGAAGTCGGGCACGCCGCCACCGAGGTCGACCTCGCTGTAGCGCTCGCCGTAGAACATCTCCTGCCACTGACGCACCATGCCGAGGTACGAGTTGTTGAGGATGCCGACCTTGATCGGCACGTTGCTGAGCGTCGAGGTGATCAGTTCCTGCGCGGTCATCTGGAAACAGCCGTCGCCGTCGATCGCCCACACCGTCTTGTCGGGGCAGCCGACCTTGGCACCGATGGCCGCTGGCACGGAGAAACCCATCGTGCCGAGGCCACCCGAGTTGACCCAGGTGTAGGGCTTTTCGAACTTCCAGTACTGGCTCGACCACATCTGGTGCTGGCCGACGCCCGAGACGAGGATGGTGTCTTCGGGTGCGTTGTCGCGCAGTTGTTCCAGGCAGTACTGCGGCTTCAGCGCCTCGCCCGGTTCGGACGGTTCGTAGGTCAGCGGGAACTGTTCGCGCCAGCCCGACACGCGGCTACGCCACGGTCCGACGTCGGCCTGCTTTTCGCCACCGTCGAGCAATTCGCGCAACGCCTTCACGAGTTCTTTCGTGACTTCGCGGCAGTCGCCGACGATCGGAACGTCGGGCTTGCGGACCTTGCCTTGTTCGGCGGGGTCGATGTCGACGTGGATGATCTTGGCTTCGGGCGCGAACGTCGCGACCTTGCCGGTGACACGGTCGTCGAAGCGTGCACCGAGTGCGATCAAGAGGTCACTCTTTTGCAATGCGGTGACCGCGGCGGCCGTGCCGTGCATACCGGGCATGCCGAGGTTCAGCGGGTGGCTGTCGGGGAACGCACCGCGCGCCATCAACGTCGTGACGACCGGAATGTTCAACAGTTCGGCGATCTGCTTCACCTGCTCAGCTGCACGTGCCTTCAACACGCCACCACCGAGATAGAGAACGGGGCGCTCGGCGGCGAGCATCAGCTTCGCCGCTTCCTTGATCATGCGCGGATGACCCTTCGTGTTCGGCTTGTAGCCGGGAAGACTCGCGGCAACTTCGTCGTCGCTCGGCCAGTGCCACGTCATCGTGTTCTGCAACACGTCTTTCGGAAGGTCCAACAACACAGGTCCCGGACGGCCCGTGGTGGCGATGTGGAACGCCTGACGCACGGCCAGCGGAATGTCGGCGGGCGACATCACGAGCTCGTTGTGCTTGGTGATGCTGCGCGTGATGCCGACGGTGTCGCATTCCTGGAACGCGTCGGTGCCGATGGCGGTGGTCGACACCTGGCCCGTGATTGCGATCATCGGGATCGAGTCCATGTAGGCATCGCAGAGCGGCGTGACGAGGTTGGTTGCGGCCGGACCGCTGGTGACCATGGCGACGCCCGGGCGACCCGTGACGTGGGCGTAACCCTCGGCCATGTGACCGGCGCCCTGTTCGTGACGCACGAGGATGTGGCGAATCGGTGACTGAATCAGCGGGTCGTAGGCGGGCAGGATGCAGCCGCCCGGATAGCCGAACATGACGTCGACTTTTTCCATCTCCAAGGCCTTGATGAGGGCCTCGGCACCGGTGATCTTCATGGGTTCCTCCTCGGAATTCGGTTAATTCAATTGGCTGACGAGAGATTTCGGTTGTTTTCGGCAAAAAATCTGCCGAAAACGGGCTGATTTGGGCAACAAAAAAGGCCCCCCGCAGGGAGCCCAGGCGTACGTGATATGAGACGTGCGCCTACGGAGTTACTACTACCTGAATGTCGAGGCGGGTCGCGCGTCCGTTGTTCACGACGACGAGTCTGCCACGTAGGAAGCCCAAGTGCAACGGGCACTTGACGGAATGGGTTTTTGCACTTACCGTGCAAATTCATGGAGATCCTGCGCACGCCCGACAACCGCTTCGAGGGATTGGCCGAATGGCCCTATGCCCCCGTCTACACCGACATTCCCTCGGGCGACGGGGCGACACTGCGCGTTCATCATGTCGACGAAGGCCCGAGAGACGCGGCGCACACCATTCTCTGTATGCACGGTGAGCCGTCGTGGGCGTACCTCTACCGCAAGATGATTCGCGGCTTCGTCGCAGCCGGCCATCGCGTCATCGCACCCGACCTCGTCGGCTTCGGTCGCAGCGACAAGCCAGCCGCGATGGCCGACTACACCTACGAACGCCACGTCGCGTGGATGTCCGACTGGCTCGTCACGAACAACTTCACGAACCTCACGTTGGTCTGCCAGGACTGGGGTGGATTGATCGGCTTGCGACTCGTCGCTGCTTTCCCCGATCGGTTTGCGCGCGTCGTCACGGCGAACACGTTCTTGCCGACCGGTGACCGCGACCCCGGTGCAGCGTTCCGCGCATGGCGCGAGTACAGCCAGACAACACCCGACTTCAACGTCGGCAACATCGTCCAGGGTGGTTCCGCGTCGCGACCGATCGGCGCACACAACGTCGCCGCGTACGACGCACCGTATCCCGACGACTCGTACAAGGCGGGTGCCCGCATCTTCCCGACACTCGTGCCCGCGTCGACCGACGACCCTTCAGCCGAACCGAACCGTCAGGCGTGGAACGTGCTGATGCAGTGGAACAAGCCG
>DAINNS010000187.1:0-3410 GCA_036735765.1 Ilumatobacteraceae bacterium
GAACCAACTAGTCGCCGGAACGAGCCAGCACTTTTCCGAGGCTTTCGCCCGCTCACCTATTATTCGGTCGCGCGGCGCGGGCAGCCGACATGACGGGAGGGGTCGCTGCATGAACGGGCTGAACATCGACAAAGTCACGACAAAGAGACTGTCGCTGTACACGGGTCGCACCCACCCGGAACTGGCCGAAGAAGTGGCGAGCCACCTTGGTATTCGCCTCGGCGACGCCAACATCGTCGAATTCGCCAATGGAGAACTGCGCCCGCGCTTTGCCGATTCGGTTCGCGGTGGCGACGTGTTCGTGATGCAGACGCACTACGGCTTCGACGGTCGCTCGATCAACGACTCGATCATGGAGCAGCTCATCATGATCGACGCCGCGTACCGTGCGTCGGCCAAGCGCATCACGGCGGTGTGCCCGTTCTACGGATACGCACGCCAAGACCGCAAGGCCGAAGGTCGCGAACCGATCACGGCGCGTCTCATCGCCGACATGTTCCGCGCAGCCGGGGCAGGACGCATGGTCTCGGTCGACCTGCACAGTGGCCAGATCCAGGGCTTTTTCGACGGACCCGTCGACCACCTCACCGCGATGCCCGTTCTCGAAAAGTACGTGCGCGCGAATGCTCGAGAGGGCATGGTCATCGTGTCGCCCGACGCCGGCCGCGTGAAAGTTGCCGAACGCTTCGCACAGCACCTCTCCGACCTCAACGCCGACGTCGCGTTCATCAACAAACGCCGGCCAAAGGGCACCACCAACGTCGCCGTCGCGAAGGAAGTCATCGGCGAAGTCGAGGGCCGTCTCTGCATCCTCACCGACGACATGATCGACACGGGTGGGACCATCGTCTCGGCCGCTGAACTGTTGCGCGAACGCGGGGCCACCGAAGTGTGGGCCATGGCCACCCACGGCGTTCTGTCGGGGCCCGCCATCGAGCGCCTCGAACAAAGCGCAATCTCACGGGTCGTCGTCACCAACACCCTGCCCCTCGCAAAAGACAAGGCGATCGACAAGATCGAGGTCCTGTCGGTCGCCCAGATTCTGGCCGACGCCCTTGCAGCGGTGTTCGACGAGACCAGCGTGAGCGAACTCTTCGGCGGCGAGAACCAGGCCTGACCCGCCTCCCGCGGGCGTGGGTTTTCGCCCGAATCGACCCGTAGACTCCGTTCCCCTATGGCGAATGCATCCCTCTCCGCAGACCTCGGCCGCGCCACCGGCAGCGCCGCCTCGCGCCGCCTCCGCAGCGAAGACAAGATTCCCGGCGTGCTGTACGGCCACGGCATGGCACCGATCTCCCTCTCCGTCGCCCGCCGCGACCTGCGCAGCGCGCTGTCCGGCCCCGCCGGCGTCAACACCATCATTGACCTCAATGTCGGCGGCAACACCTACCCGACCATCGTGAAGGAACTGCAGCGCCACCCTGTGCGCCGCACGGTTAGCCACATCGACTTCCAGCAGATCAGCATGACCGAAGAAATCGTCGTCAGCGTGCCGATTCGTCTCACGGGAACCGCCAAGGCCGTTGTCGCCGAAGGTGGCCTCGTCGACGCAGCCGTCGACAGCATCGAAGTGCGCACCACGCCCGCGTCGTTGCCGAACGAAGTCGTTGTCGACATCACCAGCATGACGGTCAACGACGTCATCCACCTGCGTGATATTTCGTTGCCGGCCGGTGTCACCGCCGTCGGTGACCCCGATCTGGTCGTCGTCACCGTGCTCACGACCCGCGCCGAGTCGCCGGCTGCGGCCGCCGCACCGGCCGAAGGTGCCGCATCCGCCGCGGGCGCAGCACCCGCCGCGTCCTAGTCGCGCCGCCCGCTCGACCGGGTACGCAACGACATGTGGATCGTCGTCGGACTCGGTAACCCCGGCAAGAAGTACGAACGCACGCGTCACAACGTCGGCCAAGAGGCGGTCGTCATGTTCGGGCAACGTCACGGTGTCGCGCTGAAAGAGGGCCGCGACAAGGCACTCGTCGGTGAGTTCACGATGAACGACGACAAGGTGGTCCTTGTCGTTCCCCTCACGTTCATGAACGAGTCGGGTCAAGCCGTGCGCGCCGTCGTCAAACGCCACAACCTGAAAGATGACATGTTCGCGACACGACTCGTGGTCGTGCACGACGAACTCGATCTTCCGCCCGGTGCGGTGCGCGTCAAAGAGGGCGGCGGTCTCGCGGGACACAACGGATTGCGCTCGATCACGTCGCATCTCTCGACGCAGGACTACCTGCGCGTGCGCATCGGGGTCGGAAAACCACCGTCTGCTGAGTTGGGTGCCGACCATGTGCTGCGCAAGGTGCCGCCGACCGAACGTCAGGTACTCGACGAAGCAGAGGTTCGTGCCGCAGACGCGATCGAGTCGCTCATCGTCCACGGCGCGGCCGCGACGATGAATGCGTTCAACCGATGAGCATCACCGCCGTCGCGCATCTCGTTGCGAACGATCCCGTCGTCGCGGGCTCGATGTCGGGTCTCGATGGTGCGCTCGCGTGTCCCGACGCGGCACGTCCCGCGGTGATCGCCGCACTCACCGAACTGCACCCCGAGGCCGTGTTCGTCGTGGCCACCGCGACGGGCCAGTCGGCGGGGCAAATCGCCGACGACCTGCAGGCGATCATCGGCGACGACGCCGTTGCCCTCTTTCCCGCGTGGGAGACACTTCCCTTCGAACGCATCAGCCCGAGCGTCGAGACGATGGGGCGGCGCCTCGAAATTCTTTGGCGACTGCGCACACCCGGCCGCCGTCCGCGCGTAGTTGTCGCGGGTGCCCGGGCACTTCTCCAGAAGACCGCTCCACTTGCCGACATCGAGACTTCCCGGCCCTGGCCGATCCACCTGAAGGTCGGCATGCAGGTCGACCCCGCACAGTTGGTGCGCGATCTCGTCACGCTTGGTTACCGACGCGAAGACCTCGTGGAACTGCGTGGCCACGTCGCACAGCGTGGAGCGATCGTCGACGTCTTCGCATCGACGCACGACGAACCGGTGCGCGTCGAATTCTGGGGCGACGAAATCGAGCGTCTCCAGACGTTCAACGTGAACGACCAACGCAGCACGTCCACGATCGAAGAAGCGTGGGTGCAACCGGCGCGCGAATTTCTCGTCGACGCCGCAATGCGCGATCGCGCGGCCCGACTAGTCGCCGACGAGCCGTGGGGACGTGAACACTGGGACCGCATCGCCGAGGGCCTTGTGTTCGACGGCATGGAAAGTTGGTTGCCTTGGTTCAGCGACGGTTCGACGCTCGCTTCGGCGGCGACGGCGCTCGCGAACGACAAGAAGGCGAGCGTCGACGTGCGCTTCGTCCTCGTCGAGCCCCGACGCATCCGCGACAGGGGCCTCGACATCCTCGCCGAAGAAGCCGACATCGCCAGCGCACTCGCGACGACGTGGGGCCGCGACCCATC
>DAINNS010000188.1:0-3365 GCA_036735765.1 Ilumatobacteraceae bacterium
GGCATGAAGCGACCCAAGCGTGGCAACACACGTGTGGTCTTCGGCGCGCCGCTGTGGCCCGACGACAATGAGAACACGCGCCGCTACAGCGAACGAATTGAACGCGCGGTCACGCTTCTCGGAGACGAATCTTCGACGGATTTCTGGACGGCACGCCGCCGCGCCGCGAGCGGAAACTCGACTCCGCTCACCGGACCCGACTACACGGGTTGGCGTCGCCAGTGGGCGCTCTACGAACACCGCAAGACCGGTGTCGCGGGTCAGCGTCGACGCCAGAAGCGCCGTTGGCCAGACCTTGGCTGACGGGGTCGACTTTAGAAACATTTTTCCAAAGCGGTCGCAATCACCACAGCGGTGCGACCGATACTCGTATCCTCGCGGTGTGGGCCGACCAAAGCTGAGTGAGCAAACGGGCATCGATCCGCGGGACCTCATTCTCCGCAGTGCGCGAACCGAAATCGAGAAGAACGGCATCCTCGGCCTGCGAGTCGCCGAAGTCGCAGCCAATGCGAACTACTCCGTTTCGATCATCTATCGCTACTTCGGTGATCGCGACGGACTGCTCGCCCAAGTATTGGGCGACCTGTACGAGGAGATCCTCGACCGTGTCACCCGGCGAACCGCGCTTCTCGTTCCGGCCGAAGGTCCGGTGACGGTCGACCAAGTCCTCGCCCTCGCGCCAAAGCCAAGCGATGCGTTCGAGGGGTCCGACGTTCGGCTCCGTCTGCAGATCCTTGCCGTTGCCGCAACGAATCCGGTTCTGGAAGATCGGCTCAAGGAAATTGCACAGCGCCGGTACCGCGAGATGCTCGACACTGCAACCGACCTGAAATCTCGCCTTCCCGCGGGAACGGTGTTCGACGAACGAGTGTTCACGATCATGGTCGTCAATCAGCTTCTGTATTACAACACTCTGCTCGGCGACCTGGCCGTCTCAGACGACGACTACTACGACTTCCTGAAGTCAAAAGCAACGAATTCCTGACGGCGGAGCTGCGAATCAACCGCCGACGGCGGGAATGACAATTGCTTGTCCCGCAAAGAGTTGCACGGAGTTCGCGTCGAACCATCCGTTCGCGGCCATCAGCGCGGCGATCTTCACGCAGAACTTCGAACCAATGAGCGACAACGAATCACCGGGTTGCACTTCGTACGTTCCGGCCGGACGGGCACCGCATCCCTGGCCCGCCGGTCCTTGTGGTGTCAGTGTGGTCTGCGACATCGCTTGGTCGGTGGTCGCCTTTGCCGTCGGGGGGATCCGCAGCGTCTGGCCCGGGTACGGGAACTGCGTCACCGACACCCAGCCGTTGTACATCAACAATTCTTCGACGCTGATCCCATACATTGTCGCCAACTTGATCGGCGAGTCTCCTAGTTCGACCACGTAACTCTGTTCTACGCCCACCGAGCCGGGCGGCAACGTCGTATTCGAAACCGGAGCGGTGGTGATGACGGGCGGAATCGTTGCAAAGTCCGTCGGGGCGATCGGCACAACGGTCGTCGCGGTACCACCAACATCGCCACCGCATGCAGAAATGCCGAGAACCAGCAGCGGAGCGGTGACGACGCCGAGGGCAATCGTCATGAATCGGGGGCCGAACCTCATTTCCACGTCAGCGTAGGTGCCGACAGGTACCGAACCGCGTCACACCAGCGGGCGGGCGGTCGGCGGAATCGGCTTCGGCAGGATGGTCTCACCCATCAGGTAGCGATCGACACCCGCAGCAGCCGCACGACCCTCGGCAATCGCCCACACGATGAGGCTCTGGCCGCGACCCATGTCGCCTGCAACGAAAACACCGTCGACATTGGTGGCGTAGTCGTCATTGCGCTTCACGTTGCCGCGTTCGTCGAGGTCAACGCCCAGCTGATCGAGCCAACTCCCCTTTTCGGGTCCGAGGAACCCGAGGGCAAGGAACACGAGGTCGGCGGGCAGTTCGCGGTCGGTCCCTTCGACCTTCTGGAACTTGCCGTCGACCATCTTCACTTCGTGAATGAGCAGCGCGCGCACGTTGCCGTTGCCGTCGTCGAGGAATCGCTCGGTGTTGACGCTGTAGATGCGCTCGCCACCCTCTTCGTGGGCGCTGGCAACGCGGTAGATCATCGCGTACTGCGGCCACGGGTTGTTCGCGCCACGCGTCTCCGGCGGCCTCGGCATGATCTCGAGCGACGTCACCGACTTCGCACCCTGACGAAGCGCCGTGCCGAGACAGTCGGCGCCGGTGTCTCCACCGCCGATGATGACGACGTGCTTGCCGTTGGCGTCGATCGGATGGTTCTCGAGGTCGCCTTCCTGCACCTTGTTCGCGATCGGCAGGTACTCCATCGCTTGGTGGATGCCCTTCAGTTCACGGCCTGGCACCGGCAGGTCGCGCCACGCGGTTGCACCGCATGCAAGAACCACCGCGTCGTTGCTGGCGCGGAGAACCTCGATGTCGATGTTCTCGCCCACCACTGCGTTGGTGCGGAACTCGGTTCCCTCTTCACGCATTTGCTCGAGGCGGCGATCGATGTGGCGCTTTTCCATCTTGAACTCGGGGATGCCGTAACGCAGCAGTCCGCCGATGCGGTCGGAACGCTCGAGGACGACCACGTCATGGCCCGCGCGCGTCAGCTGCTGTGCTGCGGCCAGACCCGCGGGCCCGCTGCCGATGACTGCAACGCGCTTGCCCGTCTTCACGGTTGGCTTCTGTGGCGTCACCCAACCGTTGTCCCATGCATGGTCGATGATCTCGACTTCGACCTGCTTGATCGACACCGGATCCTGGCTGATGCCGAGCACGCACGCCGACTCGCACGGTGCCGGACACAACCGACCCGTGAACTCCGGGAAGTTGTTCGTCGCGTGCAGACGATCGATCGCATCGCGCCATGCACCGCGGTACACGAGGTCGTTCCAGTCGGGGATGAGGTTGCCGAGAGGACAACCGTTGTTGCAGAACGGGATGCCGCAATCCATGCAGCGACCGGCTTGGTGGTTCAACTCGTCGCGGTCGAACGGCTTGTAGACCTCTTTCCAGTCGCGCAGACGCACGGGCACTTCCCGGCGCTGCGGGCCCTTGCGATCCCACTTCAAGAAACCGGTTGCCTCACCCACGGGCGGCCTCCATCACTCGTTCGTTGGTTTGTTCTTCGCTCAGACCTTCGGCCTTCGCCTTGGTGATGACGTTGAGAACGTTGCGGTAGTCGCGTGGCATGACCTTGCGGATCTTCGAGATCTCGACGTTCCAGCCGTTCAGCAGACGTTCGGCGACCGCCGAACCGGTGTGACGCTTGTGGTCCTCGATGGTCGTCTTGAGCCACGCCAGATCGGCGTCGTCCAACGGCTCGATCTCGACGAGTTCGTAGTTCACGCGCGAAGCGAA
>DAINNS010000189.1:0-3312 GCA_036735765.1 Ilumatobacteraceae bacterium
TCAAGGGCAAGAAGATCGGTAACTGGGGCTTCGGCAACGAGTTCGAGATCTTCGCGGCTCTGACCAAGGCCGGTCTCGACCCCGCCAAGGACGTCGAGCTCGTTCAGCAGCAATTCGACATGGCCGCGCTCCTCGCCGGTGACATCGACGCTGCCGAAGCGATGACCTACAACGAGTACGCGCAGGTTCTCGAGGCGAAGAACCCCGACACCGGCGAGCTCTACACGGCCGACGATCTGAACGTCGTCTCGTACGAGGCCGAGGGTGTGGGCATGTTGCAGGACGCCATCTGGGCAAGCGGTGAGAAGTTGGCGAGCGACGAGGCCTACAAGGCCACTGCCGTCAAGTTCGTTGCTGCTTCGCTGAAGGGCTGGGCGTACTGCCGCGACAACGCCGAATCCTGCCGCGACATCGTCGTCGCCAAGGGTTCGAAGCTCGGTGCCAGCCATCAGCTGTGGCAGATGAACGAAGTCAACAAGCTCATCTGGCCCGCCGCCGGTGGCGTTGGTGCAATCGACTCCGCAGCTTGGGACCGCACCGCGGCTCTCGCCCAGGAGACGAAGAACCTCGAGGGCAAGACCGTCCTGACCGCGGCACCCGATGCCGAGGCCTACACGAACGACATCGTCACCGAGGCGCTCGCGCTCCTCGAGGCCGATGGCGTCGACACGAAGGGCGAAGGCTTCGCGCCGATCGAGGTCACCCTCAACGAGGGTGGCAACTGATCGACCCGATCACCGAATAACAGAAAAGCCCGGGTCTCACGACCCGGGCTTTTTTGTTTGTGTCGAATCTTGATTATTTGCCGGTGTAGTACGAGTCGGCGACGTTGAGTGCTTCGTCGATGATGGCGAGGCCGTCACGCATTTCTTGGTCGGAGATGACGAGCGGCGGCACCACGTGCATCCGGTTGAAGTGCGTGAACGGCCACAGGTTCTGGGCCTTGCAGGCAGTGATGACGTCGACCATCGGCTTGTTGTCGGCGCCGGCGGCGTTGAAGGGCACCAGCGGCTCGCGGGTTGCACGGTCACGCACCAGTTCGATGGCCCAGAACACGCCGAGGCCACGCACGTCTCCGACCGACGGGTGCTTGTCCTTCAGTTTCTGCAGTTCCGGCCCGACGATGTCGTTGCCGAGATGGCGAGCGTGTTCGACGATCTTTTCTTCCTTGAAGATGTTGATCGACGCGACCGCGGATGCGCACGCCAGCGGATGTCCGCTGTAGGTGAGACCACCGGGGAACTGGCGTTCGCGGAACGTGTCGGCGATCTTCTCGGAAATGATGACGCCGCCGAGCGGCACGTAACCCGAGTTGACGCCCTTCGCGAAACAGATGAGGTCGGGCACCACGTTCCAGTGGTCGACGGCGAACCATTCGCCACAACGACCGAAACCGGCCATCACTTCATCACAGATCAGCACGATGCCGGTGCGGTCACAGATCGCGCGGACACCCGCGAGATAGCCCGGCGGCGGCACGAGGATGCCGTTCGTACCCACGACCGATTCGATCATGATCGCGGCGATGTTGTTCGCACCCTCGACCATGATCACGTCTTCGAGGTGCTGCAACGCGCGCTGCGATTCCTCGGCTTCGTTCTGTGAATGGAACTGCGAACGGTACGGGTAGGGCCCCCAGAACTTGATGATGCCGGGCGAAGCCGGCTCGCTCGGCCAACGCCGCGGGTCACCCGTCGCTTGAATCGCGCCGGCGGTCGCGCCGTGGTAGCTGCGGTAGGTAGTGAGAATCTTGTGGCGACCCGTGTGCAGGCGCGCCATGCGCATCGCGTTCTCGGTGGCCTCGGCGCCACCGTTGGTGAAGAACACCATGTTCAAGTCGCCGGGCGCCACCTCGGTGATGAGGCGGGCTGCCTCGCTACGCGCGTCGTTGGCGTGGATCGGAGCAATCGTGCAGAGGCGATCGGCCTGTTCCTTGATCGCTGCGACGAGTTTCGGGTGCTGGTGGCCGATGTTGACGTTGACCAACTGGCTGGAGAAGTCGAGGTAGCGACGACCGGCGTCGTCCCAGAACCATGCCCCCTCGCCGCCGGCCACGACGATCGGGTTGATGAGACTCTGTGCCGACCACGAGTGGAAAACGTGCTTGCGGTCGTTCGTGAATGCGTCGGAAGGGCGCGTTTCGAGGCTGGTCATTCCCTCAGCCTAGTGACCGCCGAGATAAGCAGCCCGAACGGCGGGGTCGTCGAGCAGCTCGATTCCCTTGCCCGTTTTCACCACGTTGCCGGTTTCCAGTACGTAGGCACGGTTGGCGCGACGCAGCGCCTGGGCGGCGTTCTGCTCGACCAAAAGGACCGTTGTCCCCTGCTGGTTGATCTCGGTGATGATCGAGAAAATCTGGGCAATGAGCTTCGGTGCGAGACCCATCGACGGCTCGTCGAGGAGCAAGAGACGCGGCCGGCTCATGAGCGCACGGCCGATGGCAAGCATCTGCTGTTCGCCACCCGACAGGGTTCCACCCAACTGCGAAATGCGTTCGCGAAGTCGCGGGAACAGGTGCATGACGCGTTCCATGTCCTCGTTCTTCGCCGCCGACTTGTGGTCGGCGCGCGTGTAGGTGCCCATGTCGAGGTTCTCGCGCACGGTCATGCCCGGGAAGATGCCGCGACCCTCGGGCGACTGGCAGATGCCCAACTTGACGCGTTGGTGTGACGGCATGTTCGTGATGTCCTGGCCCTCGAACTTGATCGAGCCGCCGATGACGGTGCGCAGACCCGAGATCGTGCGCATGGTGGTGGTCTTTCCCGCGCCGTTCGCGCCGACGAGCGTGACGATCTCGCCCTCGTTGACGGTGAACGACACACCCTTCAGCGCCTCGATCTTGCCGTAGGCGACGCGGAGATCGGTTACCTCAAGCAGCATCGTCGGGTACTCCCAGGTAGGCGGCAATGACGTCGGGGTTGTTCTGCACCTCTGCGGGTGTTCCGTTCGCGATGACCTTGCCGAAGTCGAGCACCACGATGCGGTCGGTGACCCCCATGACGAGGCTCATGTCGTGCTCGATCAACAGCACGGTGTAGCCCTGCGCACGGATCTTGCGGATGAGATCCATCAGTTCCTGCTTCTCGGCAGGTGTGAAGCCCGCGGCGGGTTCGTCGAGGCAGAGCAGCTTCGGATCCGTTGCCAGCGCACGGGCAATTTCGAGTCGACGCTGGTAGCCGTATGGCAGGTTGCGCGCGGCATCGCCGGCGCGGTCTGCGATACCCATGAACGTGAGCAGTTCCATCGCCTTGTCGCGACCCTCACGCTCTTCGCGGTGATGACGTCGCGAACCGATGAGTGCGCCACCGACGC
>DAINNS010000190.1:0-3307 GCA_036735765.1 Ilumatobacteraceae bacterium
CGTTAGAACGCCGCACCCGACCGACTAAATTCTCGCGAAGGGGGTGGACGATGAATCTTGCACGCATCGGTGAATTCTGGGCACGTTGGCGACCCGACGAGTTGGCGATCAAGTACGCGGGTGTCGAGACGACGTGGCGACAACTGAACGCACGTACCAGCGACCTCGCGGCCGGTCTGGCCGGGAAGGGAATCGGCAAGGGTGATCGCATCGGTCTCCTGCTGACCAACTGCATGGAATGGATCGAACTCACGATGGCCGCGTGGAAGCTCGGCGCGCTGATCGTGCCGATCAACACGCGCTTCACGCCTGCCGAGGTCAAGTTCGTAGTCGCCAACGCAGGCGCAAAACTTCTCTTCACCAACGACGGGCTCGTTGCGTCGACAACGACCGTCGAGGGTTGCGAGGTCATTCGCGTCGAAGCGATTGCGCCGCTCTATGCCGATGGATCGAAGATCGTCACCGCCGACACCGCACCCGACGACGCCGCATTCATCTGTTACACCAGTGGCACGACCGGAGACCCGAAGGGTGCGGTGCTCACGCACGGGTCGTTCAACGCCGGATCACAGTCGTGGGCGCAGGCGCTCGACCTGTGGCCCGGCGACAAGTTGCAGTTGCCGTTTCCGCTGGCCTTCACCGGCGGCCTCGCGCTGTGGCTCTACACCTACTGGTCGGGGGCAAGTCTGCTGCTCGACAACGAGGTGAACATCGACCGCATCTACGACAACTTCGAAAAGGAAAAAGCAACCGGCTTCATGGGCGTGCCGACCATCTTCCAAATGATCGTCGACCACCCGCGCTGGAAGACCGCCGACCTCTCGTCGTGGAAGAAGGCATGTTCGGGTGGTGCGGTTGTGCCGCCGTCGCTGTTGAAAGCGGTGCAGGCGCGCGGCGTACCGATGCTGCAGATGTTCAGCCTCACCGAATCGTCGGCCGCGGGCACGGTGCTGCCGTCGCACGACGCGTTCCGCAAGGTCGGTTCGGCGGGCATTCCCATCAACCACGGCTCGTTGAAGATCGCCGACGATGACGACAACGAGGTTGCCACCGGCGAGGTGGGGGAGATCCTGTTGAAGGGTCCCCAGATCATGAAGGAGTACTGGAACAACCCGACGGCATCGGCCGCGGCGCTTCGCGGCGGCTGGTTGCACACCGGTGACCTCGGCTACGTGGATGACGAGGGCTATCTCTACGTCGTCGACCGCAAGAAAGACATGCTCATTTCGGGCGGCCTGAACGTGTACCCGGCCGAACTCGAGCGCCTCATCGCCAACGTCCCCGGAGTCGTCGAAGTTGCCGTCGTCGGCGTTCCCGACGATCGCTGGGGTGAGACGCCGCTCGTCATCGTCTTTGCGAACGGCGCGAAGGTCGAAGCGGCCGACGTGTTGAAGGTTTGCCGCGACAACCTCGCCGACTTCAAGTTGCCGCGTTACTTCCACCTCAGCGACACACCGCTGCCACGCAACATGTCGGGCAAGATCCTGAAGCGGGAGTTGAAGGTGCAGTTTGCTGACTTCCCAAAGACCGCACAGCCGATTCGCTGACGGGAAGACGACAATGCGCGCCCGTATCGGGATCACCATCTACTCCGTCGACTACACCATGCGTCCCGACGATCTCGCGCGCGAGATCGAGGCGCGCGGATTCGAGAGTTTCTGGGTTCCCGAACACAGCAACATCCCGACCAGTCGCAAGTCGCCCTGGCCGGGAAGCCTCACGGGGGAACCGCTGCCGAAGGAGTACTCGCACATGCTCGACGCATTCGTCGCGCTGTCGATGGCCGCAGCGGTGACGAAGACCCTGCGGCTCGGAACCGGCGTCATGCTTGCGGCCCAGCGCGACGCCATCTGGACATCGAAGCAGATCTCATCGCTCGACTTTCTCAGCAACGGCCGCGTCGAGATCGGCGTGGGTGTCGGTTGGAACCAGGACGAACTCGAGAGCCACGGTTCGGTGTTCCGCGAACGTTGGGACCGAACCCGCGAAGTTGCCGAGGCGATGCGCGTGATGTGGCGCAACGAGGTCGCCGAATACGACGGCGACCTCGTAAAGGTTCCCCCGACGTGGCAGTGGCCAAAACCCGTGCAGCCGGGCGGCCCCAAGATTCACCTCGGTGGGGGAACGGGTCCGCGACTGTTGGGCGAAGTCGCGAAGTGGGCCGACGGCTGGATGCCGATTTCTGCGCGGCCCTCTCTCGCCAACCGCCTGAAGATGCTCGAGGAAGCCTGCGACAAGGTCGGTCGCGACTGGCGCACCCTCGACGTCAGCGTGTTTGGCGCGAACACAACGGTCGACGGCTTGTGCAATCTCTTCGAAGAGGGCATCACCCGCGCAATTCTCACGCTGCCACCCGAGGGACCCGAGGTCATCCTGCCGTTGCTCGACGAATGGGCGACGACGAAAGATGCCGTCTACGCACGCATGAACTAGTTCGCGTCGAATCAGGCAAGCGACGTGCAGAATGACAACAAGTGCCGCGCGCGCTCGACATCGTCGGTGAACCCCTCGCGTAGCGCCTTCGATCGCACTTCGAAAGAGATCGGTACGTTCGGAATTGCCGCACACATCTCGGCAATGGGCAAGCCACCTTCGCCCGGGCACAAGCGGCCGTTCACCGCGTCGTCGAGCAACCCCTCGAACGTCGTCGGCACCGCGGCCGGAGCATCGGCGATCTGGATGTAGGGGAACAGTGAACGGTCCAAAGTCGCCAACTGTTCGAACGTCGCACCCGAACGCGAGAAGTGCAGATTGTCGATCAACACACCACCATTCGGTCGCGCGGCATCGCGCACGATCTCGGCCGCCATCGACAGCGTGTTCAGCGGGAAGATCGGCAGGAACTCACACACCACGGTGATGCCGTGTGGTGCCGCCATGTCACAGCACTCGCCGTAACGGCGCGTGTTGAAGGCTTGGTCCTTCACACGACTGGTGAACAAGATGTTGCGTGCGCCGATCTCGGCTGCGGCGGCAACCAAACGTTCCGCGTGGTCGTCGGCACCGTCGGCGGGGATGATGGGCTCGATGTCGAGTGCGACGATGCCCGTGTCGTCGAGGCGCTTGCGCACCTCGCGGGTCGTCGCGTCGGTCCACGATGCACCGTCGAACCAAATTCCGCACGCCGGCCAGCCCGCAGCAGCCGCCACCTCGACCATCCTGGCCGGCGGCAGCATCGGGTGTACGCCCGCGGCCAGCGACAACAGGCGCGGCATCGACTACTTCTTCTTCGTGAAGCGGATCGGCAGTGAAGTGAGTGCCCGCAGTGCGAAGTTCTTCTGGTATTCGAAGGTCATCGACGGGTCGA
>DAINNS010000191.1:0-3232 GCA_036735765.1 Ilumatobacteraceae bacterium
GCGCACCGACACCACGCGCGACGATGTCGTGGCTCGCGACACCTTTCATGTTCGCTACGAACGAAACACCACAGGCATCGTGTTCGAACCGCGGGTCATAGAGACCGGTCGCAGGACGGTAGAAGGGGGAATCGGTTTGCGTCGTCACATCACACCTCTTACGGAGGGTTCTCGGCGCAGTGCCGTGCAGGTTTTGCACGATTTCGCTCCGAGAACTGGGCTGAGACCCGGACTGGTCCGGATTATGTAGCCACAGGGGACGACGCTGGCCCGAGCGGTTCGCTCAGGCTACCGCCCTAAGCGGGGTCAGCGAAAGCCGTTTTGCGTTTTTCGAAGTTGGCCATCACGGCCTCGACCTGGTTCGGCTTGCCGATCAGGCCGCCGATGATCCGGCGCTCTTCTGCGAACTGCTCAGCCGCCTGTTGCGTGAAGAGGCGGTTGATCAGGGCCTTGGCCCCGCGCACTGCGTCGGGGCTGCGATCGGCAATTTCGGCCGCCATGGCGAGAGCGTCATCGAGCGGCTTGTCGGAGATGCGCGTCGCGAGACCCATTTCATACGCCTCGAGGCCGCTGAAGACGCGCGCAGTGAAGACGATGTCCTTCACGAGGTCGGGGCGAGCGAGGCGCGAAAGAACAAGGGTCCCCGTCATGTCGGGCACGAGGCCCCAGTGCACTTCGCGCACAGACATCTGTGTGTCGGGATGCACGATGCGAATGTCGGCGCCGAGAGCGACCTGGATGCCGCCGCCGAGCGCATGGCCATGGACCGCAGCAATGACGGGGACGGGAATCTCTTGCCACACCCACGCTGACTGCTGGCCGAGATGCGTGATGCGGCCAGGCGCCATGTCGGAGGCAGCGGGCTGGCGTTCACCCTCGCTTTTCGCACCACCGGCCATCTGCTGGAACGATCCGAAGTCGAGACCCGCGCAGAACGACGACCCCTCACCCGACAGCACCACACAGCGCACGTCGCGGCGGGTCTTCAACTCTTCGCCGGCCTCGACAAGCGCGGCGAACATCGCGCCGTCGAGGGCATTGCGCTTGTCGGGTCGGTTCATACGGACGTCGGCGACTCCCCCGCTGACGTTCACGGTCACACGCTGATCTGAGGTCATGTCCCCAGTGTGTCACGCACGGGTGAACCGTGACACACTGCCTTTCATGAAATTGAACCTCACCGCAGACGAAGTCCTGACCACCACCCGCAGCGTCCGCAAGCGCCTCGACTTCGACAAGCCGGTCGAGCGTTCGGTCGTCGAAGAGTGTCTGCACCTCGCCCTGCAGGCCCCGACCGGCTCGAACAGCCAGGGTTGGCAGTTCGTGATCGTCGAGGACGCCGCGAAAAAGAAGGCCCTCGCCGACATCTACAAGGCGAACTTCTCGATCTACGCGAAGAACCCGCGCAGCGCGCAGTACGAAGAGGGCGACCTGCGCGCCGAACAGCGCGACAAGATCACCGAGTCTGCGACGTTCCTCACCGAGAACTTCCACCGCGTGCCGTTGATGTTGGTTCCCTGCATCACCGGTCGTCTCGACAACGCCTCGGTCTTCCAAGGTGCTTCGGCGTGGGGTTCGATTCTTCCCGCGGTCTGGTCTTTCATGATGGCATTGCGCGAGCGCGGCATGGGTTCGGCGTGGACGACGATCCACCTCATCGGCGATGGCGAAAAGAAGGCCGCCGAAGTTCTCGGCATCCCCTACGACACCGTCTCGCAGGCGGGACTGTTCCCCATCGCGTACACCGTCGGCACCGACTTCAAGGTTGCCAAGCGTTTGCCACTCGACACGGTGATGCACTGGGACACCTGGGGTTCCCGGTAACAATCAACTCGGTTCTCGGTGTGAATTGACTCGGAAAACGAGTCAATTCACACCGAAAAGCCTCACGAGGTGCACCGAGTTAGTCGACGAGGCGGAGGCCCGTCGGTGCGATCGACGGCGCGGATTGCGGAAGGTCGACGACGAACTCCGTGCGGTGGCCCGGAAACACGTGGCGTGACAACAGCACTGCGCGGCCCGACTCGTCGGAGGTGATGCGCTCGCAACGCAACACAGGCGAGCCCACGGGAACGTGCAGCAACACCGCATCGTCGTCGGTTGCCGCGTCGGCGCCGATCGTTTGTGTTGCGCCTTGCAGCGGAATGTCGAGCAGTTCGTAGAAGGGTGACTGTTCGACGTCACGTCGTGACAGGTTCTGTCCGAGGTCGGCCGGACACCAAACGGTGACGATCGCGAACGGTTCGCCGTCTGCCATGTTCAACCGCTTCACGCGCAGCACGTTTGCGGTGTTGAGGACGCGCGACACGAACTTCGGCGCACGTTCGAAAGCGAACTCGAGAATCCGACGCTCGGACACCACTCCGCTCTCGGCCATCTGCTCTTCGATGGTCGCGAGTCGACCGAGGGGCTGGCGCAACGGATCTCCTGCGACGAACCATCCGAAACCCTGACGGGCGTCGACCAGGCCCTCGTCGCGCAACACCTCGAGTGCCCGGCGAACGGTGACGCGACTCGCGGCAAACTCGGCCGACAATTCCGACTCACTCGGCAACATGCGACCCGCTGCGAACTCGCCCGCGAGCACGCGGCGACGCAGTTCCTCGGCGATTTGCTGATAGCGGATCGAACGCACTTGTATTAGAGTTGTCTACAAGTCGACAAAAAGCAACCCCCATGAGACAACCCAAGAATGAAGGAGCCGCCGTGGCCGTTTCTGCAGGTACCCCGATCGAACTCGTGAACAAGGTGTACGGCACCCTCGGCGAGCGCGTTGCACTCGGCCGCAAGCGTCTCGGACGTCCGCTGTCTCTCGCCGAGAAGATTCTCATCAACCACCTCGCCGATCCCGCCAACCAAGAGATGGAGCGCGGTCGCAGCTACGCCGACTTCCATCCCGACCGCGTCGCGATGCAGGATGCAACCGCGCAGATGGCTTTGCTGCAATTCATGACAGCGGGCCTTCCCGAAGCAGCGGTTCCGTCAACCGTCCATTGCGACCATCTCATCACGGCCAAAGTCGGCGCGAAGATCGACATGGGTGTCGCGATCGACACGAACAAAGAGGTCTACGACTTCCTCCGCTCGGTTTCCGCGAAGTACGGCATCGGATTCTGGGGCCCCGGCAGCGGCATCATCCACCAGGTCGTTCTCGAAAACTACGCCTTCCCCGGCGGCATGATGATCGGCACCGACAGCCACACGCCGAATGCGGGTGGTCTCGGCATGGTCG
>DAINNS010000192.1:0-3229 GCA_036735765.1 Ilumatobacteraceae bacterium
CTCGAACAACTCGACCATGCGGTCCGCCTCGATGCACGTCTGCGCGACATCGTCGTCGAACGCGACGAGGTGCGCCGGCAAGTGAACGACATCTCCAAGCAGGTCGGTGCCCTGCGCAAGGCCGGCGACGCTTCCGGAGCCGAGGCATTGATGGCCCAGAGCCGCGACCTCGGGGCGCGGGAAACCGGCCTCGCGGCCGAGTCGGTCGAGGTCGAGGCCACGCTGCGCGACGTGATGCTGCGCATCCCGAACATGCCCCACGCCGAGGCCCCGAACGGCACGGGCGACCACGACAACCCCGTCATCATCGGTCCGAACAACATGCCCGCATCATTCGCCGATCATCAACGAGTCCCGCACTGGGAGACCGCCGAACAACTCGGAATTCTCGACAACGAGCGCGCAGTGAAGATCTCGGGTGCGATGTTCACCATGCAGCGCGGCCTCGGCGCGACGCTGGCGCGCGCCCTGTGTCAGTACGCGCTCGACTCGAACGCCGATGCGTTCGAAGAAATTCGCCCGCCGTCACTCGTCACGTCGGCGACGCTCACCGCAACCGGTCAGCTTCCTAAGTTTGCCGACGACGCGTATTCCATCGAGCGTGACGATCTGTGGTGCATCCCCACTGCCGAGGTGCCACTCACGTCGATCTACGCGGGTGAAATTCTCTCCGACGACGAGATGCCAAAACGCCTCATGGCGTACTCGCCCTGTTATCGGCGCGAGGCGGGGTCGGCGGGTCGCGACACGCGCGGCATGCTGCGCGCCCACGAATTCGACAAGGTCGAGATTCTCGCGTTGGCGCTTCCCGAGCAGGCTCCCGATCTCCTGATCGAACTGCGCAACCGGGCCGAGCGGCTGATCGGCGGCCTCGGCTTGCCCTATCGCATCATCGAGATCTGCACAGGCGACCTCGGCCAGAGCCACCACCGCAGCTTCGACATCGAGGTGTACGCACCCGGTTGTGATGCGTGGCTCGAGGTCAGTTCGGTCAGTTGGTTCTCCGACTACCAAGCGCGCCGCGCCGACATCCGCGTGAAGCGCGGAACTCAGAAGGGGACGGAAATCGTCCACACATTGAACGGTTCTGCCCTTGCCGTGCCGCGCGTGTGGGCGGCGATTCTCGAGAACTTCCGCGAGGCGGATGGTTCGGTCACGGTGCCCGGCGTGTTGCGGCCTTACATGCGCGGCGCCGAGCGAATCACACGGCGATGAGCCTGCGCGACCGCCGCGTGCAGTACGAGACCGCGGGTCTCGACGTCGGTGACCTCGACGCGTCGCCCTTCGTCCAGTGGCAGAAGTGGTACGACCAGGCAGCCGAAGCGGGGGTTGCCGAACCGAACGCGATGACTGTCTCGACGATCGCCGACGACGGTGCGCCCGACGCGCGCGTCGTTCTGGTGCGTGCCGCCGACGAACGTGGATTCGTGTTCTTCACCAATTACGACAGCGCAAAGGGTCGACAGATTGCCGACGACCCCGTGGCTGCCGCAACCTTTGCGTGGCTCGACCTGCACCGTCAGGTTCGCGTGCGTGGAAACGTCGGTCGTGTGACCGATGCGGAGAGCGACGACTACTTCGCATCGAGGCCCCGCGATTCACAGATCGGTGCGTGGGCGTCGCCGCAGTCGCAACCCATCGTCGACCGCGCTGAACTCATTGAGCGCTTCGACGAAATGACGGCTCGTTTCGATGGCCAGCCCGTCCCGCGACCCCCGCACTGGGGTGGCTTTCGGTTGAGTCCCGTCACGATCGAGTTCTGGCAGGGCCGACCGAATCGGTTGCACGATCGCTTCAGGTACACCCGCACCGGTGGCGGCTGGTCGATCGAACGCCTCGCGCCTTAGTGGTACGTCGACTCAGTCGACGATTGGAAACGTGCGTGCCGCAGTGGCCAACGCCTCGACCAAACCTTGTGAGTGCGGGTTGAGGCCCGGGCCTTCCCAGTCCCAAAAGAGCGGACTCGTGCCCCGCACACGCGGAGGCAGTTCAAGTTGCGCGCCGCCGAGTCGTGGCAGGTTCACGGGGTTCTTCGGATGCAGCCCGCGTAGTTCCTTCGGGATGTCCTCGAGATCGGTGCGAACGTCGTAGGCGGGAAGACGCCTGCGGATGTGGTTGCCGACATGGTGGGCAAGTTCGCGGTTCGACCCGCCGAGCAAGAGCGACGCCCACATCCCCATGCGTCCGTAACCGTGCACCGTGACGACGATGTCGACGTTGGCGAGGAACTCGGTCAACTTCACCGAATGATCCGGCGTGACCTTGGTCGAGGGAATGTGCCACTCCATGCCGACCGGTTGGTGCACGCCGTAGTACGAGGCATCCGACAACTCCGCCGCGGCGCGGGCGATGACGTCGGTCATTTCCTCGAGTCCACCGCCGTGGTAGGCCATGAAGCCGAATCGTCCGCGGAGCTCGAGAACCTCTTCGACGCCTTCGTGGGCGAGCAGTTGGTCAAACACGCGGCACCTCGTCGTCGCGTCGGCCGAAACGTACGACGATGCCGGCGACGGTGATGACTGCCCCGAAGATGAGCGCGAGTTTCCACGCCCCCTGGCGTTGGAGGAAAGTGGCAAGGTCGCTCTGCCACCGCTCGACGCGGCTGACAAACGAGCCGTAGTCGCGTTCGGCGATCGCGGCGTACCAGTACCACGTGAGATACAGGCCCGTCAGCAGCACCAGGCCCGCGGAGACACGGTCGAGGTGGCGCATCCCGTTGCGCAGTACCCGCAGCAACCCACCCTTGGCAAAAGCCAGCGACACCGTGAGCGCCGTCACGATGGCCCCCATGCCCAGACCGTACAGAGCGATGCTCAAGATCCCGGAGAAGAAACCGTGCACGTTGATCGACCCGAGGATCACCGATGTGAGGAAGCCGATCGTGCAGCCGATCGATGCAACCGCGTATGCGATTCCGAAGACGAACATCGAGCCGAACGTTCGTGTCTTTCCCGATGCGATGCTCGGCGTGGCGATACGCGGTTTCCATCCGGCGAGCATTGCGACACCCATGACAACGAGGCCGGCACCAATGACTATCGACGCGTACTTTGCGTTGCGTTCGATCGCATTCGTGAAGAGCCGCGAGATCGACCCGACCACGAGGAACACGGCGATGAATCCCGACGAGGTGGCGCCTCCAACGCGCAACGCGCGGGCGAGTGAAGTGCGCTGCGTATCGGCGGGTCGCGATCCTTCGAGGCCGAGGAAGAACATCAGATACGTCGGC
>DAINNS010000193.1:0-3200 GCA_036735765.1 Ilumatobacteraceae bacterium
CCGTGCCGCCGCCTCCGACTGGATGGATCTGGAGAAGCAGCGCGGAATCTCCATCTCCTCCGCGGTGCTGCAATTTCCCTACCGCGGCCACACGTTCAACCTGCTCGACACGCCCGGTCACCGCGACTTTTCCGAGGACACCTACCGCGTCCTCGCGGCCGTCGACTCGGTGGTGATGGTCCTCGACACCGCGAAGGGCATCGAGGCTCAGACACTGAAACTGTTCCAGGTCTGCCGCTCGCGCAACCTTCCGGTCATCACCTTCTTCAACAAGTACGACCGACCGGGCCGCGACCCGCTCGAACTGCTCGACGAGGTCGAAGAACAGATCGGTCTGAAGCCCACCCCCGTCACGTGGCCCGTCGGCATTCCCGGCGATTTCCGCGGAGTGATCGACCGTCGCACGGGCGACTTCGTGCGCTTCGTGCGCACGGCGCACGGCGCCGAGCTGTCTCCGGAAGAAGTGGTGTCGCCCGACGAGGCCTCAGCAGCCGAGGGATCGGCGTGGACCGCGGCGCTCGACGGATGTTCACTGCTCGACGCGATCGGCGCAAACCTCGACACCGATACGTACCTCGCCGGTATCACCACGCCGGTGTTCGTCGGTTCCGCGCTCACCAATTTCGGAATTCGCATGCTCCTCGACGCCGTTGTCGACCTCGCGCCGGCTCCTGCGCCACGGTCCGACGTGAACGACAACGAGCGCGCGATCGATGCACCTTTCTCGGCATTCGTCTTCAAGATCCAAGCCAACATGGACCCCAACCACCGTGACCGCCTCGCCTTCGCACGCGTGTGTTCGGGGATCTTCGAACGCGGCATGGACGCCACGTGCACGCGATCGAAGCGCCTCGTCGCCACGAAGTACGCCACGACCGCGTTCGGCAGCGACCGCGAGACCGTCGAGGTCGCCTATCCGGGCGACATCATCGGTCTCATCAACGCGAACGACCTGCGTATCGGCGACACGCTCTACGCGGGCGAGGCAGTCGAGTTCCCCGGCGTGCCACGCTTCGAACCCGAGGTGTTCGCCACCGCACGACCGCTCGACTCCGGTCGCTTCAAGCAATTTCGCAAGGGTTTGGCACAACTCGACGAAGAGGGAGTCGTACAGGTTTTGCGCGATCCCGACCTCGGCGACAGTGATCCGATTCTCGCCGCGGTCGGGGCGCTGCAGTTGGAAGTGTTCGCGCACCGCCTCGCGGGCGAATTCAATGCTCCCATCGAGGTGCGCCCCACCGTGTACCAAGCAATCCGGCTCACCGACAAAGCCAGTGTTCCGCGCCTGCAGGCCATCGGCGGCATTCGCATTCTGAAACGCAGCGACGAGGCGTTGGTCGCGCTCTTCGAGAACAAGTTCCGACTGCAGCGTCTCCTCGCCGACGAACCGGAACTCACGCTCACTCCGATTCTCGCCGGGACTTAGCCCGCCGTCATCGACCCATCGTGGTCTCGGACCACCTCGGCCGCAATTTCACGCAACGCCACTCGCCTACGGCGCGCCTCGGCACGAAGCGTCTCGAATGCCTCTCGCGTCGGCAGACCACGCTGCACGGCGATGATCCCCTTCGCTTGCTCGATCACGACGCGTGAGTCGAGTGCGGTGCGAAGCTGACGCACGACCTCGTCCGCGTCACCTTGCATGGACGGTCATTTCAGGCCGACCGGCGAACCGAGGACGAACGGGTCGAGCGCAGTCACCATCAGCGCCAACTGCGTGCGATTGTCGCGGCCGAGCAAACCCAACAGACGCGAGATGCGATTGCGGACGGTTTGTGCACTGAGGTAGACGTGCTGGCTGATCTGTTTGTCGGTCATACCCTGCGCAATGAGCGAGAGAATCTCGCGGTCTGTTGCGCCGAGATCGCGGTACGCCAGCAGGCCTTTTTCGGCGAGTCGTTCCTTTGCCGCGCGGCGCGCGAAATCATCGAGCACCCGACGGCCGCTCACGGCGCTGCGCACGCGTGCCGCGACCTCTTTGGTCGAACAAGACTTGTCGATGACATCGAAAGTGCCCAACCGCCCCGCCTCGAAGACGAGGTCGTCGGACGGGAAGCCCGTCAGAACGATCGAGCGGCAATCGGGAAGCGTCCCGCGCAGATGTTCGACGAGAGCAAGGCCACTCTCCCCCGCCAGGTGAAGGTCGATGAGGGCGGCATCGAACTGCTCGCGCGACGCGGCTTGCGCGGCGCCGGCAACCGTGCCGACCGACGCCAAGACCCGGAAGTCTCCCTCGCTCTCGAGGGCCAACCCGAGCGACTCGCGAACGAGGGCGTGGTCGTCGCACAACAGCGTCTTGATCATGTGATGTCTCCTTTGTCCGCACCGCCTCCGCCGGGCCGTGCACGTGGTGGACACGCAGTTAAGACCACCCCGGCGGTCTCTGTCAGGAGACATCCGTACCGAATCCGGTCCGTCATGGATCGGGCAGTTCGGCAATCGAACTCAGGTACGCGTCCATTCGCTGCTCGAATGCACCGAGCGACATTCCGTACGTCGCACGGAACGCACCAGAGAAGTCCCGTGATCGGGCCGCCTCGCGGAACAAGGTGGCGATGGCGACGAGCCCACCCATACGAGCGATGAGGTATTCCACCGCGAGTGCACCCAGGTAGTACTCGCAACCCGCGAAGAAGTCAGACTCGACCCGATAACGACCCAGCGACGCACCGCAGGAATCCCCCCAATTCGCGAATTTGCGCAGACGCACGACGTGGAAGGTCGCATACGACATGCGCGGGGAGAATGCCTGCACGCGCGCGATGCCCGCCATGACTTCCGCGAATCCCTCGCGCATCCACGCGGGCTCGTCAGGCGCAACGACACCGTCGGTCGCCGACGCGCGCACGACGTGTGCCCACTCGTGTGCGAGTCCCGAAATGTTGCGGTCGGCGATTCGGTAGTTCAATCTGTTGAACGCTGGTTCGGGCAGTGACTCCATTCTTTCTGTCAACACGTCACCCGCGCTACGGAGGAAGTAGTAGCCCGTCAGGTTGATGACGATCACGCTCCGGTTGCAGACCGCCTCACCCATGAGATGCACACCACCCGTTCGCACGAGGTTCGGATAGCAGTCGAGAAGCGCCAGGCTTTCGTTGATGAACCGTTGGGTTCGAGCAATCACGATGTGCGTGCGACCCAACCGGACGAGGCCCAACTGTTCGAACAGCAACTGCGCCCGTCGCAACACCGCCTGCGAG
>DAINNS010000194.1:0-3198 GCA_036735765.1 Ilumatobacteraceae bacterium
GCCATGGCCGCAAGGGCCCGCTCGACTTCCGCAACACCGTGCGGCATTCACTCAACTACGGCGGCGTACCTGCCGAGCCGAAGTTCAAGTACCCGCGTCCGGCCAAACCTGAACTCATGGTCGTGGCCGACATCTCGGGCAGCGTCGCAGCGTTCGCGCGGTTCACTCTGATGCTGGTGTACGCGATCCAGGGACAGTTCTCGAAGGTTCGTTCGTTCGTGTTCATCGACGGTCTCGACGAGGTCACCGAGTACTTCAAGTCGACCGAAGACATCACCGAGGCCATTCACCGCGTCAACACCGAAGCCGACGTCGTGTGGGTCGACGGACACAGCGACTACGGCCACGCGTTCGAGGTCTTCTGGGAGCGCTACGGCAAGGACGTCGGGCCCAAGACCACCGTGCTACTGCTCGGCGACGCGCGCAACAACTACCACGCAGCGCAGAGCTGGGTGGTGCGCGAAATGAAGCACCGAGCCCGCCACGTCTACTGGTTGAATCCCGAGCCTCGGTCGTACTGGAACACCGGCGACTCGATCGTGGGCGAGTACGGTTCGCACACCGACGGCGTCTACGAGTGCCGCAACCTGCGCCAGCTCGAGGCCTTCGTGGAGAAGCTCGCGTGACCGGCACGCGCATCGTCCTCGTCCGCCATGGTGAATCGCAGGTGGCCGTCGACAAGATGATCGGTGGGCCGCGCAAGTGTTCGGGACTCTCCGCGCTCGGTCGCAAGCAAGCCGAGGCTCTGAATGCGAGATGGCACGCCGAGGGAATCGAGGCCCCCACGGCTTTCGTCGCGAGCAACTACAAACGCGCCATCGAAACCGCGAATCTCATCGCGCCGTCGCTCGGCCATCCCGAACTTGTCATCGACGCCGATTGGGGTGAGCACGACCCGGGCGAGGTGTGCGACGGCATGACCTACGCCGACTTCGTCGAGAAGTACGGCCATCGGGACTGGTCGATCGACCCGTACGACGAGACCTACCCCGGTGGCGAGACGGTCGCTGCCTTCCAGTTTCGTGTGGGGGGCGCACTGCGGCGCACCGTCGATACGTGGTCGGGCGGCACGATCGTCGTCGCCTGTCACGCAGGGGTCATCGACACCTGTCTGCGCCACGCCCTGCGCAGCGCTCCGGTGGGAGAGTTCGAGGTCCACACGCTCAACACCTCCGTCACCGAACTCGTGCACGTACGCCCCGGGCGCTGGCAGATCGTGCGCTACAACGACGCGGGTCATCTCGCGGGCTTGCCAAGAAGCACCAACTAGCGGAGAATCTTCCTCGAGTCGATCGGGGGAGACATGGGTCAGTTGGATCGGAAGGTTGCCGTCGTCATCGGAGGCCACAGTGGCTTCGGCGAGGCAATCGTGCAGCGGTTCGTCGCCGAGGGCGCGCGCGTGGCGATCGCGGCGCGTCGTGCCGACTTGGTGAATGAAGCAGCGGCGAAGGTCGGGGGCAAGGGCTACACGTGCGACATCACGGTCGACGATGACGTGACCGCGCTGGTGTCGGCCGTCGAGCGCGATTTTGGTCGCATCGACATCGCGGTGAACTGCGCCGGATACGAACAGAGCACGCCGATCGCCGACCTCACGCCCGAAAAACTGACCGCGATGCAGGCCGTGCAGTTCACCGGCGCGATTTAGTGCATGCGGCACTTCGGGAACTCGATGGCGGCCAGCGGTGGCGGGTCGTTTCTCTCGATCTCGTCGCAGACGGCGCACAGCCCCGCTGTCGGCCTTGCGGCGTACGGCAGCTCGAAAGCCGGTGTCGAGTACGCGACGAAGATCGCGGCGGTCGAATACGGTCCCAAGAACGTTCGCTTCAACTGCGTCGCCTCCGGCCTCATCGAGACCCCGATGACGTCGCGCATCTTCCAGGTGAAGCCCGCGATTCAGGCCCTGCAGGAGCTCACGCCATTGCGTCGCATGGGCTCGTCGGAGGACATCGCGAAGGCGGCGTTCTTTTTCTGCAGCGACGAGGGTGCCTTCGTGACCGGCCAGACGTTGTGCGTCGATGGCGGTGCGACCCTGCACGGCCTGCCGACGGCGTTCCACTACGCCGATGCGGCACGCCGCTACGCCGAGTCCGCGAACAGCGGAACGGACAAGTCCTCCTGAGTCGGCGCATCGCCGTTGTCGGCGCCGGTGCCGGGGGCTGCGTGGTCGCTGCGCGCCTCTTCGACGCAGGTTATGAGGTTCATCTGTTCGAAGCGGGCGGTGCGTCGTCGACGAATACCTCACCGCACCTCGCCGACTCCACGACGCGTGGCGATCTTCTCGACCCGTTGGTCTTCGCGTCCACCTACACGGGCGGCTTTCGCTATCCGTATCTGCGGGGCCGTGCGTTGGGGGGGACAACCGCAATCAACGCGTTGGTGCAGATGTGGGGAACGAAGGACGACTGGGATTCATGGTCGGCGGTGCATGGTTGCATCGGTTGGAACTGGCGGTCGGTGAGTGCCGAGATGGCGCTCTTGGGCTTCCCTTCGCACTTCGCCGCTGCTGACGAGGCGGGCCCGGTGACGGGCGCCGTTCTGGCCGCGGCTCGCGCGATGGGAGCCGGCGAGTGTCGTCACGTCGGCGAGACCTACGACGGTGCCGGAGTTGTTGCGCTGTCATTGCGCAATGGCAATCGGGCCGACGCATTCGGCGTTCTCGTCGCCCCACGGGTGTTGGAGGACGCGGGTCGCTTGGTCGTGCATGCGGGGCAGGCGGTCGCTGAGATCCTGATCGAAGCCGATCGGGCGAGGGGAGTCGTCGTTGCGGGTGACGAATTCGCCGCAGACGGCGTGGTGCTCGCGGCGGGGACCGTGTGGAGTCCGATACTCCTGCGCCGCAGTGGCGTTTCGCGCGCGGGAATCGGACGCAACCTGAAAGACCACCCCGCGATTTCCCTGTGGTTGGGGCTTCGCGAGGGTGCGGTCGTGGGTGGTCGAACGCTCGACGTGACAGGTCTCGTGGTGGGTTCTTCGATCGACGACTCGGACATCAATCTGCTGCCCGTCGATCCGAACCAACTCGTGGTCGCCGTAACGAAGGTGTCGTCGGTGGGTCACGTGGCCGAGGTCGACGGCACCGCCGAGGTGGTTCTCGGCACCCTCGAGACCCATGACGACGCACAGCGCATGCTCGCAGCGCTACGCATGGCGGCCGACCTGTGTGCGACGCCGCAATTCAGCGAGGTCGTCGAGTCG
>DAINNS010000195.1:0-3166 GCA_036735765.1 Ilumatobacteraceae bacterium
GGATCGAGTTTTTCGAAGGACATGCCTCTGACACTACCGCGCGGGGTCGACCAAGCGATCGCGCAACTCGCGCTTCAGAATCTTCCCCGCGCCCGACAAGGGGAGTGGGTCACTCTGGATGGTCCACGACTTCGGCACCTTGTAGCCGGCGATGGTTTTGCGGGCATGTGCGTCGAGGTCGGCTTCGGTGGTGGCACCGGGTGCGCACACGACGAAGGCGTGCACCGCCTCGCCCCAGATCTCGTGTGGCCTACCGACGACGGCTACTTGTGTCACGCCGGGATACGTGGCGATCGCGTTCTCGACTTCGAGGGAATACACGTTCTCGCCACCCGAGACGATCATGTCCTTCACGCGGTCGGCGAGGAACACGTAACCGTTCTCGTCCATGCGGCCTGCGTCGCCCGACCTGTACCAGCCGTCGACAAGGGCATGTGCAGTCGCTTCGGGCTTGTTCCAGTAGCCGATCATCGCCGAGTCGCATCTGATCCACAGTTCGCCGACGGCGCCGGTGGGGAGTGGTTCGGTTGTCTCGGGGTCACGAATCTCGACCTCGACACCGATGCACGGACGACCGACGGACTTGAGAATGTTGCCACCGATTCGGTGGTCGTACGGAGTGAGGGCACACACAGTGGCTGCGAACTCGGTCATGCCGTACGCCTGGAAGAAGTTGAGATTCGGGTACATCGCCATGTAGCGCGCGAGCAGAGCGTCGGGCATCGGCGCTGCGCCGTAGCCCATCAACGTGAGCGATTCGAACATCGACGGTTCGAAGTCGGGGTGGTGAAGGATGAGCCCGAACATCGTGGGAACGCCCGCAATTGCGGTTATGCGGTGTTCGCGCACCGCGTTCATCACGGCCTTCGGCTCGAAGGCGGGCAGCAAGTACACCGATCCACCGGTCGGAATGAGCAACGCCCACGTCATGATGCTTCCGACGTGGAAGAGCGGCATGAAGGCGAGGTAGCGCCAACCGGGCTCGATCAACATGCCCATCTGGCTGCGGTAGGTGATCAGTGCAATGGCCTTCTGCGGAAGAATCACACCCTTCGGCAGGCCCGTCGTGCCACCCGTGTACATCAGCACCGCAGGTTGCTCGTCGTCGGGTTCGGCTGGAATCGCCGACGGCGACTGGCCGTCCATCAACGTGTCGAAGCGCAGGTCGTGCGGCGCGTCGGAGCCACCGATCAGGACGACGGTGCGCAAATGCTCGAGTCGTGGACGAATCTCGTGGATGACACGAGCGAACGCCTCGTCGACGAACAGCACCGTCGTGCCCGAGTCGTTCAGGATGTAGACGTATTCATCGGCGGCGAGGCGACTGTTCAGTGGGTTGATGATGGCCGTGCCGAGGAGGCACGCGTGCCACAGTTCGATGTACTCGTGACACGAACCCGCGAGCACGCCGACTCGGTCGGACGGTGCAACTCCGAGATCGCGAAGCACGCCGACGAGTCGGGTGACGCGGTCGATGTGCTGGCGGTAGGTGACATCGTGGCCGTTCGCCAGGTCGACCAGCGCGCGGTCTTCGGCAAACATGAGACCGCGTTTCAAGATGCGCGAAAAATTCAGTTCCCCCACGTGGTGGAGATTAGCCGTCGCTCGATGTACTGAATTCGGCGACGCGGCGGGCGGCTGTTGGGATCGAGGACTTGGCCCGTACTTTCGGCGACCGCAAGGTGATGGCTCGCGCGGTTCCGAATGCGCAAGCGAGTGCGACCATTGCGACGGTGAGGGCGGCGTACCAGGGCGACGAGGTATCGGTTCCGGCGGCCAAGGCGTGCCACGTCACCATGATGAACGCCACGTAACTGAACATGTGAACGACGCGCCACAGTCTCTTGGGGAGTTTCTTCATCATCAGCGACGTCGCCTGGACGGCAGCGAGCATCCAGAAAGCAACGACACCGAGCGCAACGGAACCCGGTTCCCAATCGGACGCAAACGGAACCAAGAGGTGCACGAGCGTGAAGTGCGTGTAATTGTCGCCGACCAGAGCGAGCATGTGGAGCAGGGTGGCCGCCACGAGTAACGACCCGAGCCAGCGGTGGAGGTCGAGCAACCACGCCGGTCGATCCCAGCCGCGGAACAGACGCGTTGCGAGGAGGATGCCCCATGCGCACGTCGCGAGGACGAGAACCCAGGCAACGGTGCCAGAGGCACGCGACACGTACCACCAGAAGTGGCTGTTCATCGGGCGAACCTTTCGAACGAGGTCGTGCGAATGGGGCGACCGTCGGACCGCTCGAACCGCGCGGCGAGCCGACGAGCCTCGACGATTACCCCTGCCATTTCGGCACCGGCGACCAGCGATGCAGTGGCGAACACTTCGGCCCACACCGCCGTCGACGCAACCACGCTGGCCAATCGCAACGATGTCGACTCGTCCTCGCGCAAGGGACGACCTGTCGATGGATCGATGATGTGGTGGCCCGAATGCCAGCGCTTCGCATGGGTTGACGAAGTGGCGATCGCTCCCTGGGAGAGCATGATCGTCGTGTTGTCAAGGGAGGGGTGGGACGTTGCCTCGATGTCGATGACCCATCCCGCCGGATCAGGGCTGGTGCCGACGCATCGAACGTCGCCGCCCATGCTGACGAGTGCACCGAGTGCGCCTTCGAGGATGAGGCGTTCGGCGATGATGTCGGAGGCGAGACCCTTGCCGAGTCCGCCGGGGTCGAGCGTCGCTCCGTCGAGGAGTCTGCACCACGTTTCGCCTTCCACCGATTCGAGCACGACGTGCTCGCGTGTCACGTCACGAGGGCGATGCCCGGCGGGGCAGCTCGACGAGCCGTCACCCGCAAGCGATGTGTCGTATCCGGCTGAAAGTAGTGCCGGCAACACGAACGGGTCGAAGAGCCCGTCGGTGGCTGCGAACGCGGCGATGAGATGACGTACCAGAACTTCGGTATCCGGCGAAATGCGAACCGACCGACCGCGTGCTGTGTTCAGACGGTAGATGTCGGATGTCGAGATGAAGCGACTCCATGACGCCTCGAGCGACGCAGTCCACGACCGCGCGAGCGAGAGCAAGTGTTCGGCGGTTGCATTGTCGCCTGCCACGACGACGACATGGGCGGTGTTGCCCATTGCGGGAAAGCGTGTCTCGGTGACGGTGGCGTCGAGGCACGACATGCGGTCAACGCGAGCCACCGCTGGATCC
>DAINNS010000196.1:0-3159 GCA_036735765.1 Ilumatobacteraceae bacterium
GGCCGAGGCTGGCGACGTCGACGGCGCCTGCTTCTGCTTCGCCCTCTGTCGCGGTCGTGTCGGCCGTTGCCGTGGTGTCGGCCGTGGTGGTTTCCTCCGCGGCTGCAGTGGTTTCGTCGGTGGATGAACTGTTGTCGTCTCCGCAGGCCGCAAGGATGAGTCCGAGGGCCAGAACGGGGGCGGCAATGCGCGAGATTCGACGCATTTTTTGCTCCTTCATTGGGTGGTTGGTTGCAAACGACGCTAGTCCAATGTGGCTCGTGTGCCGGCGGTACGGTTGAAAACGTGGCGGGAACGGGGAATTGGGACCAGTTGATGCGGGGGATTCGACTGCCGATTCCCCCGGAGGTCGTCGCGCCCGAACTCCACGAAATCACGCTTCCCGTGCCGCGACCGGCTGCCGTCACCGACGTCGAGGCCGCGGTGCATGACGCGGTGGTTGCCGCTCATGCGGTGCGCAACATCGACGGTCGAACGGTTGCCGTTGGTGCGGGGAGTCGTGGCCTCACGGGACGCGTCGAAACTTTGCGTGGTGTCGTGACGGGTTTGCGCTCGTGCGGAGCACGGCCGTTCGTCGTGCCCGCGATGGGAAGTCACGCAGGTGGGACGGCCGACGGGCAACGTGCGTTGCTTGCGGCACTCGGCATCGACGAGGAATCGATCGATTGTGAGATTCGATCGTCGATGACAACGGTCGAAGTCGCGCGCACGTCCGAGGGCATGCCGCTCTACCTCGACGAACACGCGGCGGCCGCCGACTACGTGTTGCCTGTCAACAGGGTGAAACCGCACACGTGTTTCAAGGGTCCGATCGAGAGCGGCTGCACGAAGATGGCCGTCGTGGGTTTCGGCAAACAGCCCGGCGCGGCGCAGATTCATGCGTGCGGCCCGGACCGCATGGCGCAGAGGCTTCTCGACGGCATCATTGCGCTGCGGTCGACCGGGCGCTTGTTGGGTGGTGTCGCGACGGTCGAATCGTGCGCGGGTGAGGTCGTGAAAGTGGCGGTGCTCGGTTCCGACGACGTCGGAGGCGCCGCCGAACGGGAACTCACCGACTATGCGCGAAGTCTGGTTCCCCGGTTGCCGTTTTCCGACATCGACGTACTCATCATCGAACGTGGTGGCAAGGACATCAGCGGCACGATGATCGACCCGAACGTGACGGGTCGTTTCTGGGTCCACGGTCTCGCCGACTTCGTGGCCCCTCCGGCAACGGTCGTGTTGCTCGGTATCACCGAGGCTTCCGGTGGCAACGTTCTCGGCGTGGGTCTTGCCGACTTCGTTCCGGTGTCCGTTGCGAACGTCATCGACTGGGAAAAGACGTACCTCAACTGTTTCACCGCCGGCCCCTCGGGCGTGCGACGCTCGCGCATGCCGATGGTTCTGGCCGACGAAGACGAGTGCATCCGAACGGCGCTGATGATGTGTGGCAAGGCGAACGACGAACCAAAACGCGTTGTGCGCATCCGATCGACGTTGCACCTCGACCGGGCATGGGTCAGCGACGCGATTCTCGACGAATTGACCTGACTCCCGTCACCGTCGGTCCGAGTTCAGCGGCGATCGGAGGCCGGCATCTCGAGTTCGTACATCGGCACCGTGCTGTCACGCGACAGCCACAGCCCGCCGCCCACCTGACGGAAGTGTTTGTCGAGTTCGCGGCGATACCACGTTCCACTGCGGCGGTGCACCGACATGTCGGTGGCTTCGGGGTCGACGATGTCGTCGAAATCCGCGGTCGTCGGAATCTCGAGATAGAGGAAGTGTCGACTCGCGGCGGCGAGGTTCTCGATTGCGGCACGTGTGGCTGCATTGTCGGGGTACTGCAGAACGCTGTGGCACACGACGAGGTCGAATCGCCGCGCCGGTCGCCATTCGGTGATGTCGGCTTTCTTGTGGCCGTACGTCGCACAGGCGTAGTCGCTGACGTCGGTCGACATGACGGTCACCTTCGGATGGTTGATGCGGTACCAGTCGCGCCAGTAACCAGGACCCGCGCCGATGTCGAGAAATGAACGGATCTCGAGGCCCCACCACGCAACGAGCGAATGGATGCCGGTCGCCAATCTGTCGATCTGCGCAACCGTGTGCACGGAGCCGCGCCCGTAGAACTTGTCGTAGTAGGCGGCATCGAATCCTTTGGTGGGCACCGCACGTGTGTAGCAGACGCGGGGCGTTCTCCGCCTGCCGACGAGTGTCGGGTTGCGACCTAGTGTGACGACATGCGCTACGGAGCGGTGTTCCCGACGGTCGAAATCGGAAAGGACCCGGGTGCGATACGTGCCTGGACACAAGCGGTCGTCGACATGGGTTTCGAACGAATCGTTGCCTACGACCATGTCGTCGGCGCGGTGCACGCGGGCCGTGAACCCAAGTTGTGGGGGCCCTACACCGAGCATGACGAGTTCCACGAGCCGATCGTCTTGTTCAGCTACCTCGCCGCGCTCACGACCGACATCGAACTCGTGACGGGTGTGGTGATCCTGCCCCAACGACAGGCGGTTCTCCTCGCAAAGCAGGCCGCTGATCTCGACCTCTTGTGCGGTGGTCGTTTGGTTCTCGGTGTCGGCACGGGCTGGAACTACGTCGAATACGAGTCGCTCGGCATGGAGTACCGCAACCGTGCGCGTCGCATGGAGGAACAAGTCGAGGTGATGCGCGAACTGTGGACCAAGCAGGTCGTCGACTTCGACGGCAAGTACCACCGTGTCGATCGAGCGGGTATCGCCCCGATGCCGGCGCGCAGCATTCCGGTGTGGTTCGGCGGTTCCGCCGAGGCCTCGGTGCGCCGCGCGGCACGCATGGGCGACGGATACATATTCGGCAACACGGGATCCCGCGTCGACGCGGCGAACGAGATCCTGCGCGAGGAACTCGCCGCACAGGGGCGTTCGTGGGACGGGTTCCCGCGCGATGCCGTCGTACACCTACAACGCGGTGAGGCCGAACTCGGACCCGAACTCGCGGCGTGGAAGGCGACGAACCCGGAGTGGGTGTCACTCTCGACGATGGCAAACAGGATGTTCCAGGGCATGAGCCCCGTCAACCGGGTCGACGACCAGATCGCGATGCTGGAACGGGCGCTCGATTTCGTGAAGTCGGTCTGAATCGGCGGCAATCACACCGGCGCGTCGCACTCGCGTCGTGGTGACGACGTGG
>DAINNS010000197.1:0-3149 GCA_036735765.1 Ilumatobacteraceae bacterium
AGATCGGGTTCTGCAATTCGACGGGCGGCGGCTGGGCGACGGAACTCGTCGCGCATGAATCACAGATCCACCGCATCCCCGACGACATGAGCGACGAACGCGCCGTTCTCATCGAACCTCTCGCAGGTGGTATCCACTCCGCACTGCAGGCAATCGAATCTGTGCGTGGCGTCGACGCCCCCGTGATCGCCGTCCAGGGCGCCGGCACCATGGGCCTCTGCGCGATCGCAGGTTTGCGCGCCTTTGCGCCACACGCGCACGTCGTCGTCGGCGCCCGCTACCCCGCACAGATGCGCGCAGCCAAGGAACTCGGTGCCACCACGGTGGTCAAGGCAAGCGAACTCGCACGCACGGTTCGTCACGTCGTTGGTTGTCACGTCGTCGGCGACTACCTCTCCTCGGGTGCGCACGCAACGATCGATGCCGTCGGAAACAGCGACAGCATCGAGACCTCGATCCACATCACACGTCCGCGCGGACGCATCGTCTTGATGGGCATGCCGGCGCAGGTCGACGTCGATCTGACGGGCTTGTGGCATCGCGAAACGGAACTGAAGGGTTCCTACACCTACGGCACCGAGACGCTCCCCGACGGGTCGCGACGCCGCGCCTTCGAGTTGGCAATCGAACTCGCCGGCACGTTCCGCACCGAACGACTGTTGTCGGCCACGTACCCCCTCGCCGACTACGCCCACGCGCTGCGCCACGCAGCGGAAGCCGGCCCGCGCGGCGCGATCAAGGTCGCCTTCGACCTGCGCCCCGAACTTCTCACGAAAGACAAATCGAAGAAAGCAGAGAACCGCTGATGCCACGTCCCGGTTTCGTCCTCGAAGTCGACCGTTCGACGCCCCCGATTCTCTTCTGGCGGGGCGAGAACTTCTCCCTCGAGAAGTTGCCCGCCGACCGTTCGCGGGTGGTCTACGCCCCCGAACCCCACAAGGTGATCGACGACATCGACGGCGCGATTCGCCACTCGTTGTTGAACCCCATCGACATGGATCCGCTGCCGACCCTCTTGTTCCCCGGCATGAAGTTGACGATTGCGTTCGACGACATCAGCCTGCCCCTGCCGAAGATGACGCGGCCCGACATCCGCCAGCGCATCATCGAGGCCGTTCTCGACATGGCGGCGGAAGCCGGCGTCGACGACGTGCACATCATCGCGGCGCTTGCCCTGCACCGCCGCATGACCGAAGACGAACTGCGTCACCAACTCGGCGACCGCATCTACGACGCATTCGCGCCCCGCGGGATGCTCTACCAGCACGACGCCGAAGACCCCGACAATCTCGTGCTGCTCGGCGAGACGCCGCACGGCGAAGAGGTCGAGATCAACAAGCGGGCGGCCGAGAGCGACCTGCTGGTGTACGTGAACATCAACCTCGTGGCGATGGACGGCGGATGGAAGAGCACGGCGACCGGCCTCGCCTCGTACCGCTCGCTGAGGCACCACCACAACACCCACACCATGCAGAACAGCCGCTCGTTCATGGACGCCCACAAGAGCGAACTGCACAAGAGCAACTGGCGCATGGGTGAGGTGATGCGCAAGCACGGTCCCAAGATCTTCCAGATCGAGACGACGGTCAACAACGACACGTTCCCCAAGCCCTTCGACTTCCTTGCCAAGCGCGAGTGGGAGTGGAATGGCCGCGATCGTGCCAAGTTCATTGCCGCGCAGGCGGGCCTCAACCGCACGCCCGCCCGCATGGCGCGCAACATCTTCCATGGCATCGAAGCGCCGCACAACATGACGAGCATCCAGTGCGGCGAGGTCGAGGCGGTGCACAAGGTCACCACCGAGAACGTGTGGAAGCAGCAACTCGTCGAGGTGCAGGGTCAAACCGACATCCTGACGATGGGCATTCCCTTCATCTGCCCCTACAACGTGAACTCGATCATGAACCCGATCCTCGTCATGTGCACGGGCCTCGGGTACTTCTTCAACCTCTACCGCGGCAAGCCGCTCGTGCGTGAAGGTGGCGTCGTCATCATGACCCACCCGACGACCAACGAGTTCCACCCCGTTCACCACCCCAGCTACATCGACTTCTTCGAACAGGTGCTCACCGAAACCACCGTGCCGCACGAGTTGGAAGCACGTTTCGAAAAGCGGTTCGCGGAGGACGACTGGTACCGCCACCTGTACCGCACGAGTTACGCCTACCACGGCGTGCACCCGTTCTACATGTGGTACTGGGGCAGTCACGGCCTGCAGCACTGCGGCAAGGTCATCATCGTCGGTGGCGATGCACCGACGGTTCGGCGACTGGGTTTCACCCCGGCATCCACGCTGAACGATGCACTCGAGATCGCAAGCGACGTGGTCGGTCGCAGCCCCACCATCACGCACCTCCACACCCCGCCGATCATGGTCGCGGACGTCAAATAGGAGTCCGACGATCATGGCCCGTGACTACCCGAAGCAAAGCGTTCGCAGTGCCGCGTCGCGGCGCGTACTGCAACGTGCGGCGGGAGTTGCCGAGGGACTCGAGTCGCTCGCCCGCAAACCGGTGAAGGTCTGGCGCACGAAGGGCTTTCCCTTTCGCGCACCCAGCGTGCCGCGCGGCGTCGACGTACCCGCGAAGAAGTCGACCCTCGGCGCCGACTTCGACACCGACTTCGCGCGTGGTCCCGGAGCACGCTTCGTGCGTCGGCTCCTCGTTGCCGGCCCGGTGACGGGCATGGTGCAGTTCCTTGCACGCCCCAAGGTCGAGGGTGTCGACCGCCTGGCCGACCTCGCCAACAACGAGTCGATCGGTGGCGTCATCTTCGCTCCGAATCACCACTCACACCTCGACACACCACTGATGGTCACATCGGTACCGCGACCCTGGCGCGACCGCCTCGTCGTTGCGGCTGCCGCCGACTACTTCTTCGACAAGCGCGTGAAGGGCACTCTCGCTGCGATCGCACTGAACGCGATTCCCATCGATCGCGAAACCACCAGCCGCAAGTCGTCCGACGAACTGCGCCGGCTCCTCGCCCGCGACTGGAGCCTCGTCATCTACCCCGAGGGCGGTCGTTCTCCCGATGGTTGGGGTCAAGAGTTCAAGGCTGGTGCGGCATACCTCAGCGCGAAAACCGGTGCACCCGTGGTGCCCGTGTTCATCGACGGAACCGGCGCCGTCTTCGGCAAGGGCATGAAG
>DAINNS010000198.1:0-3117 GCA_036735765.1 Ilumatobacteraceae bacterium
CAGCAGCACCGCGGCCGGTAGCCAACCGACGCGCGTCGTCGCGCGAACCCGCGCGGGGCGATCACCCATGTCGAGTGGGGACCGGGCGGCTTCGTAGGAACCGAGGACGGTGCCGTCGTCGGAGGTTCGTATGCGCGGCGCGATCGCTGCGGCATTCGACGCCACGAGCCACGCGGCAAGTCCGACGATGTCGTCGGTGCAGCAATCGACGTCGTCGTCGATGAACACGACGTGGGATGTTCGAACGTGTTCGAGTCCGGTGTTTCGTGCAGCAGCGGGACCACCGTTCGACTCGCGCCGAACGACGGTGACCATCGTGTCGTCGGCCGAAACGTGGGGAAGTGTGCACGGTGATGCATCGTCGACGATGACGATGCCGGCGAGTCCCGTGAGTCTTCCGACGAGCCCCGTGAGGGGTGTCGTATCCGCATCTTCGGCGAGGTGCACGGGAATCACGGCCGTGATGTTCTCGGCGCCGAGCGTGTGACGTGACGGATCGGCCAGCGGGTGAATGGCGCCAGCATCGACCAAGCGCTCGACGAGTGCGCCGACCGAGGCCGGAACTTCGTCGCCTCGCTCGATCAGTTCCGCCACGCGACGCCCGCCCGCGGTCAGGCGGAATGCGCGCGTGGGTGAACCCGCGAGGACGACGTCACCCTGCCGGGGTCGTCGCCAGGTTCGGTCGACGCTGAAGCGCATGGCGCATTCTGTCGGGGATGCGGGTCGATCAGGCGCGACGTTTGCGGAAGTGCCGCACTACCTCGATGAGGACAGTGATCGAGACGGCAGTGGTGAACGCGACCACGAAGGCGAGGGTGTGGTTGTCCTCGAATGTCTTGCCGCCGATGTAACCGAGAAGCGATGCATAGGAAGCCCAGATGACCGCAGCTGCGCCGACCCACTTCGCAAACCAACGGTGCGGCTGGCCGGTGATGCCGCACGAGAGGGTGAGAAGCGTGCGCCCGCCGGGAATGAACCGTGCGGTGATGAGGAGAAGACCGCCACGCTCTTCGATCTGTTGGTCGGCCCACTCCAGTCGTTTGGCGCGTTTCTCACTGCGCGAGTACCAACGGGTGACGGGTGCCTTTGCGCGGAGACCGATCTCGAACGACATGTTGTCGCCGATGAAGGCGCCGGCGGCACCGACAGCGATCACGGCCGCGATGTTCAGGTCGCCGAGTCCGGCGGCGACACCACCAATGATGACCATCGTCTCGCTGGGCACCACGGGAAACACCGAGTCGAGCACTGCGATGATGAAGATCACGAAGTAGAAGACGGGAGAATCCGAGAGGTCGCGCAGGCTGTCGAAGATCGTCGCAAGTGCCGCAGCCATGTGATCAGGCTGCCTTGTCCTTGAGCGAATGCTTGCTGTTGAGCGAATGCTCGGTGCCTGAGCGCAGGCGTCGAAGGTTGGGGAGGTGACGTGCGACGACGAGGAAGGCGAGTCCCGCCATCGCGAGGATCTCCCAGGCTGGCGAGCCGGCGATCGCCATGCCCACCGGCAGTCCGATTGTCACGGTGATCGAGGCGATGGATGCCTTCTTCGTTGTCTTGCTGACCGCGACCCAGACAACCAGAAGAACGGCGCTGACGACGGGTTGCAGCACGAGCATCGCGCCACTTCCGGTGGCGACACCCTTTCCACCACGCAATCCGCGTGTGACCGGAAAGACGTGGCCGACGATGGCGGTTGCCGCGCACCAGTAGCCACCCGCATCGCCGGCGACGAGGCGACCGATGATGACGGCCGCGACACCCTTCACCGCATCGAGGATGTAGACGGCAACACCCTTCTTCCATCCCAGTGTCCGCGCAACGTTCGATGCACCGGGGTTGCCCGAACCCTGCGAGGTGATGTCGATGCCGTTGGCCCTCGCAACGATGATCGCGCTGGGAAAGGTGCCGAGCAGGTAGCCGACAACGGCAACGGCGGCAACGAATGCGAAGTGCACCCGTTCAGTTTAGGAGAGCACCCGATGGGGTCACGGTCATCGAGTCTTCGTGATCATCGACGGGTCAGGTGCGCACGGGTTTGCGCGTGAGACTGACCGGCCGCGAATGGTCCTTTGTCGGACGTGGCGCGGTGGCCGTGCTTGCGGAGAGCAATTCTTCGCCGTGCCCGCTGACGCACTCGGGATCGGGCCCGTCGAGTGGGAGGCCGGTGAAGAACTTCGCGGCCATGCACCCGCCCTGGCATGCGTCGTAGCTTCCGCACGACGCGCATGCACCGGCCGACTCGGGTTCGCGCAACGACGTGAAGAGCGCGCTTTCGCGCCAGACTTTGGTGAATCCACCGGGGTCGAGCACACTGCCGGCGCGGAATTCGTCGTGCAGCACGAAAGGACACGCATAGACGTCGCCGAGCGGGTCGATGAGGCACACCACGCGGCCCGCGCCGCACAGGTTGAGACCCGGCAGCGGCTCACCGAGAGCGTTCAAGTGGAAGAACGAATCACCGGTGAGCACGTTCTCTCCGTGGCCGAGCAACCAACGATAGATGTCGATTTGTTGGTCGGCCGTCGGATGGAGGGCGTGCCACGTGTCGGCGCCGCGTCCGGCGGGACGCAGTCGCGTGATGCGCAGTTGCGCTCCGTACGAATCGGCGAGCGCCTTGAAGTCGTCGAGTTGTGCGACGTTGTGGCGCGTGACGACGACCGAGATCTTGAACGGGCCGAAGTTCGCGCGCGCGAGGTTGTCCATTGCGGCGATTGCGGTGTCGAACGAACCCGCGCCACGGACCGCGTCGTTGGTCGCCGCGTCGGTGCCGTCGAGGCTGATCTGGATGTCGAGGTAGTCCATTGCGGCGAGTCGCCGCGCATTCTCACCGTCGATGTACGCACCGTTCGTCGAGAATTTCACGCCGATCGAGTTGTCGACCGAGTGGGTGATGATGTCGAAGAAGTCGCGACGAATCATCGGCTCGCCGCCACCGATGTTGATGTAGAACACCTGCAGGTCGCGAAGTTCGTCGATGACCGCCTTGGCCTGCGCCGTCGTCAATTCGCGCGGGTCGCGCTGACCACTGCTCGACAAGCAATGGATGCATTGCAGATTGCACGCGTAGGTGAGTTCCCACGTGAGGCAGATCGGTGCATCGAGGCCACGCTTCAATTG
>DAINNS010000199.1:0-3060 GCA_036735765.1 Ilumatobacteraceae bacterium
CGCGCGCGCGGTCTTCCTGCTCGCGCAGGATGCGGGCGATTTCACCGTCGATCATCTTCGCGGTGTCGTCGCTGTATTCGCGGCCGTTGGTCATGAGGTCCTCGCCGAGGAAGACCTGCTGTTGCGTGCTCCACGCCATGGGTCCGACGGCCTGGCTCATGCCCCATTCGCGCACCATGCGTCGCGCGATCGAGGTTGCCTGTTCGAGGTCGTTGGCTGCGCCGCTGTTGAGATGGCCGAACACGATCATCTCGGCGACGCGTCCGCCCATCGCCTTGCAGATGACGTCTTCGAAGTACTCCTTCGAGTACGTGTGACGCTCTTCGGGCAATGTCCACGTGACGCCGAGCGCCATTCCGCGGGGGAGGATCGTCACCTTGTGCAGCGGGTCGCTGTGCGGCAGCACCGTGGCGAGAACCGCGTGTCCACCTTCGTGGTAGGCGGTCGCGCGCTTTTCCTCGGCCGACAGCACCAGGCTCTCGCGCCGGGCACCGAGAACGACTCGGTCGCGTGCGTTCTCGAAGTCGATGCGCTCGATTTGCTTGGACCCACGACGAACGGCGAAGAGTGCGGCTTCGTTGACGAGGTTCGCAAGGTCGGCGCCGCTCATGCCGGGGGTGGCGCGGGCCATCGTGTCGAGGTCGACGTCGGGGCCCATGCGCTTGTCCTTCGAGTGCACCTTCAGAATCGCGAGGCGCTCTTCGTATTCGGGAAGCGGCACCACGATCTGGCGATCGAAGCGGCCGGGGCGCAGCAGCGCCGGGTCGAGAATGTCGGGGCGGTTCGTGGCCGCCATGATGACGATGCCTTCACTCGTTTCGAAACCGTCCATCTCGGCGAGCATCTGGTTGAGCGTTTGCTCGCGCTCGTCGTGGCCGCCGCCGAGACCCGCACCGCGCTTGCGGCCGATCGAGTCGATTTCGTCGATGAAGATGATGGCGCGGCCCATCTTGCGGGCCTGTTGGAACAGATCACGTACGCGGCTCGCGCCGACGCCCACGAACATCTCCATGAAGTCGGATCCGGTGACGGAGAGAAACCCGACACCCGCCTCGCCGGCAACCGCACGGGCGAAGAGGGTCTTGCCGGTTCCGGGCGGACCGACGAGAAGGATGCCCTTCGGAACGCGAGCTCCGATTTCCTTGAACTGTTCGGGCATCCGGAGGAAGTCGACGACTTCCTTGATCTCCATCTTCACGCCGTCGTAACCCGCGACATCGGCGAAGGTGGTCGAGGGCTTGTCGGCGTTGTAATTCTTTGCGCGGCTGCGGCCGATCGACATGATGTTGCCGGCCTGACCCATCGCGCGACGCTGCATCCACATGAAGAAGCCGACGATCAAGAGGAACGGCAGCAGGATGGGAACGAGGCTGGTGAACCAGTTGGGCTGCGGAGTGTTGTAGTTGTAGTCGACGCCGCGGGCCTTCAACAGTTCCTCGTCGGCGTCGCTGAGCAGGGGAGCACCGGTGGTCGAGAAATTGCGCCCCGACGTGAGTTCACCGCTGATCTGGTTGGTGGCGTTGTTGATCGACACCTTTTCGACCTTGCCCTCGCGCACAAGCGTGAGAAATTCGGTGTAGGTCAGTTTGTCGCCGGTTGTCGTCGGCCACAGGCGCGGGCCGATCAGCAACAACACGGCAAACGCGGCGATGACCCAGACTGCCCACCGCGGCAGTGGGCCGCGGCCCTGGGGCTTTTGGCCGTCCTTGGGCGTTTGGCCTTGGTCTGTCGATTTCTTTTGTCCGAGGCGACCCCAAGCGGACTTGCCCGGTTGCTTGCTCTGCTTGTTGCCCGACGGATTCGAACCGTTCACGGGCGGCGGCGGCGGGGGGAGTGGGCTCATGGCCTCATGCTAAAGGTGCAATCCACTAAACGTGAATCGTGCTCCATTACGGTTTTCACATGGCACGTCACTGCTCGCGCACCGGTTGCACTGCATCGGCTTCGATGACCCTCACCTACCAGTACAGCCGTTCGGTCGCGTGGCTCGACAACCTCGCTCGCGAGCGAGACCCGCACGCCTACGACCTGTGTGAACGCCATGGCGAGCGGCTTTCGGTGCCATCGGGTTGGCGTCTCGAGGACCGCCGCCATCAGGCACTGCAACTCGTGTTTGCCGAGCCGTCCGACGGTCTCTTCGGCGAGCGTCTCGCGGGCTGATCCGGCCGTTCGAGTCGGACCACGTGGACAGTGTGAACAACGCAACGCCCGGGGCTCGGCGTGAGGGGGCCAACTTCCCCGTTTCCGTGTTGTTCTTCGCCTGGGTCGGCGCATTCGTCGTCGCCAATTTCCTCGCGGCCATCATCTTCGGTGCGTCGGGTGCGGCCTCTGGCGAAGAGCCGATCTGGGTCGTCGGTCTCGTCGCCGTTTCGTTGTGGGTTCCCCTGCTTGTGGTGCTCGCACTTCTGTCCGCGCGCATGGGGTCGGGCAACTTCATGCGCGACTACTCGGTTGGTTTTCGTGCCGTCGATCTTGCGGGGATTCCGATCGGAGTCGCATCGCAACTGTTGCTCGTCAACCTCGTCTATTGGCCGTTGCGCGAACTGTTCCCCGCGACGTTCGACGTTGACAAGGTCGAGGATCGTGCACGTGGTCTTTTCGACCGTGCCGATGGTGCATGGATCGTGGTGTTGGTGCTCGTGGTCGTCGTCGGAGCGCCCATCGTCGAGGAACTCGTGTACCGGGGTTTCATTCACGGATCGTTGCGCGGTCGTCTGACCGACGGCTTTGCGCTGGTCGGTGCGGCGGTGTGGTTCACACTGATCCACTTCACGCCCGTCGAGTATCCCGGCCTCTTTGCATTCGCCGTGGTGCTGGGGTTGTGCTTCCAGGGCACCGGCAGGCTGGGAATGGCGATCGTTGCCCACATGGCCTTCAACGCGACCGGTCTCATTCTGGTCGCGGGAAGCTGACTGCCCGCCTGACAGACTTGTCGGGCATGAACGCCGACGCCACACCGCCGCTCGGGACTGCCGCAGCCGACCACACCGAGACAATCGTCGACGAAGTCATCGACGAAGCCGTGTCGGAAGGTGACGTCACCGATCCCGCGCCGCGACC
>DAINNS010000200.1:0-3058 GCA_036735765.1 Ilumatobacteraceae bacterium
ATTTTCTCGCGGCAACCACGTTCGGTCCGGCTCGCGCCGCCGACGAAGCGGTTGCTCGCGTGCGTGCGGTCCACAACCGCGTCACCGGGACCGCTCCCGACGGTCGGCCCTACTCGGCGAACGACCCGCATCTCCTGCGCTGGGTGCACGTGGCGGAAGTCGACAGTTTCCTCGCCGCCCACCAACGTTTCGGCGAACAGCCACTCGACCAGGCCGGTCGTGATGCGTACGTGGCGGAAACGGCGCGAGTGGCGCGGGCACTGGGGGTACCCGCTCCGCCCACCAGCGAACGCGCACTCCGTGACCAGTTGCGCATGTTCCGACCCGAGCTGCACGCATCGAAAGAGGCGAAAGAAGCGGCGCGTTACCTCGTGCTCACGCCGCCGCTGCCGATTCCCGCCCGCATCGGCTATTCGGCAATCGCTGCGGCGGCAATTGCAACACTTCCGCGCTGGGTGCGCGTGCCCTTGCGGTTGCCGTACGTGCCGGTGGCCGACGTGTTGGTGGGACGCCCCATCGGCGAGGCCGTGACGCGTTTGTTCCGTTGGGTTCTCGTCGAACCCGACACGGGAATCGACACGGAAACGGTCAAGCCCGGCGCGACTGCTGATTGAACGCGCTCGCGGCGCGCACGAACGCGCTGTACAGCGACTGATGCGGAGGATCCTCGTGCGCGGTGTCTTCCGGGTGCCACTGCACACCGAGCAACCAGCGTTCGGGGTGTTCGACGGCTTCGACCAAGCCATCGGACGACCACCCCACGGCAATGAGACCATCACCGAGTTTGTCGAGTCCTTGATGGTGGAACGACGCGCCGCTGATCGATGTGGTGCCGAGTGCCTTGTGCATCTTCGAGCCTTCGCGGATGTTCACGTCGTGCACCGCGAATTCGGCTCCGGCAGGGAAACCCGAAGGGCGATGCTGCGGACCACCTGATTCGTCGATGTGCTGGATGAGTGTGCCACCCATCGCGACGTTCACGAGTTGAATACCGCGACACACGGCGAGCACGGGTGCGCCGATTTCGAGTGCCGCGCGCAAGAGCCCGATCTCGAAGTCGTCCTGGAAGCGGTCGACACCGTAGGTGGTCGGGTGCGGCTCTTGGCCATACAACTCGGGGTCGACGTCGGGGCCACCCATCAAGAGCAAACCGTCGAAACGTCCGACGAGGTCGAGAGCGACGTCGTGCGTGATGTGCTGCGGTGTCACGACGACGGGCTCACCGCCGCCGCGCAACACCGACTCCATGTACCGCCGCCCGGCGAAGGCCACCGAATCGCGCGACACACGACCCGCAACGGCGGTACGTCCGGCGACGGCGATCAGCGGCGACATGGACGTCACGCTACCGACCGTCGCAGTTCCCGCGCGAGCGACCCGCGCTGCGCCACCGCAACCGACCCCAGACCCAGCCACTCGGCCATCAGGTTCAGTTCACCCGCTGCAGCCCGCGCGATGTCGGCCGATTCTTTCCTGCACGCCTCTTCGACGTGGCTCGCCTGCACGCGCAACACCGAGTCCTTGCGGTCGGCCTTCAGGTCGAAGCGGCCGACCAATCGACCGTCGTGGAGGAATGGCAACACGTAGTAACCGAACTTGCGTTTCGGGGCCGGCGTGTAGATCTCGATGCGGTAGTCGAAACCGAACAGTCGGGCGATGCGTGGGCGGCACCACACCAACGAGTCGAACGGCGACAGCAGTGCACTCGCGCGAGTGACCGCGTGCGACGAGCGCGGCACCTTCATGTCGGCCACGACGTAGGCGGGCTTCTCCCAGCCCTCCACGCTTGTCTGCACGACGTCTCCCGATTCGATCAGTTCGCGCAGACGCGGTGTCACGACCGCGGACTTGAGGTGGTAGTAGTCGGCGATGTCGGTTGCGGTTCCCACACCGAGGTGCGCAACGGCGCGACGCACGAGTTCGCGTTGCGCATCAGCGGCCGACAAGGTCGCATCGAGATACTCCGCAGGAATCATCCGTTCGGGCACGTCGTACACACGGGCGAAATCGTTGTCACGGCGACGTGCGGTGAGTTCACCCGTCCAGAACAGATACTCGAGGGCGATCTTCGCGTCGTCCCAGTCCCACCACGGGCCCTTCGGCCCGGATCGTGTCGACAAGTCACCCGCAACAACGGGGCCGTTGTTCGCCACGTGTCCGTGGATCCTGCGGACGAATGCACGGTTCGACCTCGCGAAATCGGCGACTCCTCCCCACATGGCACCCTTGCGTGCCGCCTCCATCTTCCATCGGAACAAGGGATACGAATCGACGGGTATGTGTGATGCGGCGTGACCCCAGTATTCGAACAGTCGCTGCCGGTCGTGCGCGGCGGGAATGAGGTCGCGTCGGTGGTTACCGAGACGCGCGAAGAGAGGCAGTTCCTGGCTGCGCACGAGAACGTTGACCGAATCGATCTGAATCAAGCCGACGTGGTCGAACACGCGATCGAGGTGTTGCTGGGTGGTGGTGTTTCCGCGCGGTCGTGCGCCGAAGCCCTGTGCGACCAGTGCGAGTCGACGCGCCTCGTCGATGGAGAAGCCGTCGCGCACCGGCACGGCGATGCGTCAATCGGCGACGGTGATGGTGACCGAGTTGATGACGACGTCGGTCTTCGGACGATCACCGGGCGCGGTCGGCACACTCTGCATTGCCTCGACCACTTCGAGGCCCTTCACGACCTGGCCGAACAGCGCGTATGCGGGCGGCAGGCGACAACCGTCGGGGCCCGAGATGATGAAGAACTGCGAGCCGTTGGTGTTGGGACCCGCGTTCGCCATCGCGAACGAACCGATCTTGTACTCACCGGCCTTCGGCAGTTCGTCCTCGAAGCGGTAACCGGGGCCGCCGCGACCCGTTCCGGTGGGATCACCACCCTGACACACGAAGCCCTTGATGATGCGGTGGAAGATGATGCCGTCGAAGTAGTGGTTCAGTGCGAGGAACACGAAGCTGTTGACGGTCTTCGGTGCCTTGATCGGGTCGAGTGCGATGACCAGCGTTCCCATCGACGTTTCCATCGTGGCCGTGTACCGCTTGGCCGGGTCGATGCCCATCT
>DAINNS010000201.1:0-3025 GCA_036735765.1 Ilumatobacteraceae bacterium
GACCCGCAGCGTCAACTGTTCACCACCGCCACCGATCCAGACGGGAGGTGTCGGCTTTTGCAGCGGCTTCGGGTCACAGTTCGCTCTGACGGTTTTGTAGTACTTGCCGTCATAAGTGGTTTCCACGTTCGTCCACATCGATTTCACGATCTCGACCGATTCTCGCAACATGCCGATGCGATCCTTCGGCTTCGGAAACTCGAACCCGTACCCCCGGTACTCGTTCTCGTACCAACCCGCACCGATGCCCCATTCGAGCCGGCCGCCGGAAATGACGTCGAGAGTCGAGGTGATCTTCGCCAAGAGGCCCGGGTTGCGGTAACTGTTGCACCCGACCATCTGGCCGAGACGGATGCGGGTGGTGCGCTGAGAGATCGCAGCCATCGTGGTCCAGCATTCGAAGACCGCCTCGTGCGCGGGCCTAGGAACGTTGTGGAAGTGGTCGTACACCCAGATCGAGTGGAAACCCAATTGTTCGGCTCGCAGTGCCACGTCCACGGCGACGTTCCACTTCTCCTCATCGCCGACCACGTCGACGAGTTCCATCTTCCAACCCTGGGGCATGAAGACCCCGAAGATTGGCTTGCCGTTGTCGTGGAGCGGGTGAGCGGACATGGCCGCCACCCTAGAGCGGCAACTCGCCGGTTGCTTTCTTCGTCGACCCGAAATCCTTGTACGCCGCGATCGTGCGCTGTGCGATGCGCATCTGGTGAATCTCGTCGGCACCGTCGGCGAAGCGACTCCACCGTGCTTGCTGCAACATTCCGGCGAGAGGAGTGTCGGTGGAGTACCCGAGTGCTCCGTGAACCTGGATCGCTCGATCGATGATTCGCCACAGGCTGTTGGCCACGAAGTGCTTGGCCATCGATACCTCGGCGACGAAGTCCATTTTGTGTTCGATCTTGTAGGCGGCGTGGAGGACCATGAGTTTGCATTGGTAGAGCTCCATCGTCGAGTCGGCGATCATCCACTGGATGCCCTGCTTCTCGGCGAGGTAAGAACCATGCGAATAACGCTCGAGTGAGCGCTTCACCATCAGATCGAGAGCGATCTCAGCCTGACCGATCCATCGCATGCAGTGCGCGAGACGTGCGGGTCCGAGGCGGTACTGACCGAGCAGGTGACCCTGACCACGGCCACCCAACATGTTCGCCGCGGGCACGCGAAGGTCCTCGATCAGAATCTCGCAGTGGTTGTGACCGCCGGACATCGTGTGCACGTCACGCACGATGTTCCAACCCTCACTCGGCAGGTCGACGATGAAGCAACTGTTCGCCGCCTGCGGAATGTCGGGATCCTCCTCGGTGCGGGCAATGAGCATGGCGAACTTCGCTCCGCGTGCACCGGAGATGAACCACTTGTGACCGTTGATCACCCATTCGTCGCCGTCCTTGTACGCAAAGGTCTTGATGAGCGTCGGGTCACTACCGGCGACTTCGGGCTCCGTCATCGCAAAACACGAGCGTGCAGTCCCCTCGCACAACGGGCGCAGGTACTTTTCCTTCTGCTCGGGCGTGCCCCAGTGCAGCAGCGTGTGTTGATTGCCTTCGTCGGGGGCCTGAGCGTTCAAGACGAACGGACCGATGCCGACCTTCGCGGCTTCAGCCGAGACGGCGGCCATCGCCGTCGGCCCGAGACCCATGCCGCCCCATTCCTCGGGCATGTGCGGAAGCCACAACCCACGAACTTCGCGGGCTTCCTTTCTCAACTTGAGAATCGTCTTCACGACCTGTGATCGGTCGTTCTGGTCGATGGCCTCCCACGCCGGTCGAACGGACTCGTCCATGAAGGCACGCACCTTCAGTCGAATGTCTTCGACATCCTGCGGAAAACTGAAATCGATCATCTGTTGACCCCCAACCCGCCGGTTTCCGGCGTGAGCCCATTCTTGCCCCGAGCACGAGTGGGCGGCAACCAGAAACGCTCCTAACCTGCACTCGTGTCGATGCCGGACGGTCGCCTCCCCGAGGGTGCAGAAAAAGTCCGGGCCGTGCGGACGATGTTCGACACGATCGCCCCGCGCTACGACCTCGTCAACCGCATCATGACGTTCCGCCTCGATACTCGGTGGCGGCGACGTGCCGTTCGCACGCTGCGGCTCACACCGGGGTCCACCGTCATCGACCTCGCCTCGGGTACCGGCGATCTCTGCATCGATCTGCGCCGGCGTGGACTCGCCCCTGTCTCTTTCGACCTCAGCTTCGGAATGCTCAGCGCCGACCGCAGCGGCGAACCACGGGCCCAGGCAGACATTCTTCGGCTTCCTCTTGCCGACGCATCGGTCGACGGCGCAACGTGCGGCTTCGCACTGCGCAACCTCGTCGACCTCGACGCTTTCTTCGCCGAACTCGCTCGAGTGGTTCGGCCCGGTGGACGCATCGCGCTTCTCGACGTGGGAGTACCGCACAATCCGATCGTTCGCTTCGGCAACAACATCTACTTCGGCAAGATCGTGCCCAGGATCGGCGCCCTGTTGTCCGACGGCCCCGCCTATCGGTACCTGCCAAAGAGCGTCGCCTACTTGCCCTCACGCGAGGTTCTGATCCAGAAACTGAGGGTGGCTGGTTTCGCTGACGCCATTCACGAGCAACTGAGTGGTGGACTCACCCAGCTGCTCACGGGGACCCGCGACGCATGACAACTCTGCACTCCTGTAGCCAACGCTTCGAGGAGTCCGTCGACCTGAACGATTTTGCCCGTGGCGATGGCTTTCTCTTCGTTCGTGACGGGGTCGGCCTCGCCGCGCGCGGAGTGACCGCCGAGCTTCCGTCGACCGACATCGCATCGTTTCTTGCCGGGATAAAGGCCGCCCCGGGATCGCTGCCCCCTCGGGCGATGGGCGCGTTTCCGTTTCGCCCTGATTCGACGGGAACTTTTGTCGTGCCGACAATCAGTTTCGTCAGGTTGCCAACGGGAGAGCAGCACATCATTACCGTTGGCCCCGACGAAGGATCGGCCGAGACGTTGCTGTCCGAAGCCGTCGCGACACTCCGCGAAGCGGGTTCGGTCACGCCGCAACCGCGAG
>DAINNS010000202.1:0-3018 GCA_036735765.1 Ilumatobacteraceae bacterium
ACGTCGAGGTCGGCATCGTCGAACACGATGAGCGGCGCGTTGCCGCCAAGTTCCATCGAGCAGTTGATGACATGTTTCGCCGCCTGCGCGATGAGCATCGAACCCACGCGGGTCGAGCCGGTGAAGGAAAGTTTGCGTACCTTGCCGCTGTCGAGCATCGCCTCGACCGCGGGGCCGGGCGGGTCGGGCACAACGATGTTCACGACGCCGTCGGGAACTCCTGCTTTCTTCAGGATTTCCCCGATGGCGATCGCGGTGAGCGGTGTTTCATGTGCGGGTTTCAGTACGACGGTGCAACCGGCGGCGAGTGCGGGCCCGATCTTGCGTGTCGCCATTGCGGCGGGAAAGTTCCACGGCGTGGCGAGCAGCGCGACGCCGACGGGCTGACGCATGACGAGCAGCCAGTTGTTGCCGTTCGGCGCCGTTCGATAGTCGCCGTCGATGCGCACGGCTTCTTCGCTGAACCAACGGAAGAACTCGGCGGCATATGCCACCTCGGCGCGGGCATCGGCCAGCACCTTGCCGTTCTCCTGGGTGATGAGGCGGGCGAGTTCTTCTTGCGACTCGATCATCAACTCGAAGGCCTTCCGCAAAATTTCTCCGCGTTGGCGTGGCGCGGTCTTGCGCCAAGCGGGCATCGCATCGTCAGCGGCATCGACCGCTGCGAGACAATCCGCGATGCTCGCGTTGTGGACTTGGCCGACGAGGCTGCCGTAGGCCGGGTTGATGACATCGATCATCGCCATCCCCCCATTCTCTCAACCATTTGTCTCAGTTCTCGGTGTGTAAGTACCCGGAAAGCGGGTAATTCCACACCGAAAACCCTCAGAGGGTGAGGAGGGTGGGGGCGATTGTCTCCATGATCAGCTTCGCGCCGGGCTTGTAGACGTGCACGCCGTCCCAGCGGTAGCCAAGGTCGTTGGCGATGATCGAACTCGTGCACCACTCGCGCGGGCCTGAGACGAACGCGGTTGTCGCCGAATTTTCAGCGGCGACCTGCTGCAGCAGTTCGTTCAGGTGTCGTGTGCGTGCGTCGTCACCGCGTTCGGGAATCGCGGGAATGCCCGCACCGGCGACGTTCTGGGGCCGCATGCAGGGCACCTCGAGCAGACCGACCTTGCCAACGCCACCGGCGATCAGCGCGTCGACGCCTTTCTTCACCTGCGTCTTGAACAACGTGTCGGCCTGGGGAGTGAAGAACGCATAGTTCGTGCCGGCGTGCAGGACGTCGAGAACCTCCCATGCACCGATGACGACGAGCGCGATCTCCGCATTCCCCTTCTTGGCCGCGTCGGTCCACTTGCCGTCCCAGCCCTGGCACGTGTCGAAGTTCTGCTTGAAGTCGATGCCCGAACTGATGCCCGTGCCGAACTCGTACACGCCGCAACCCGAGATCGATCCGTTCGAGACGGTGAAGGTCTTTTCGATGCCTGACGGCTGGTTGATGGCAAGGGCCTTGGCCTGTGAGTCGCCGACGATCAGGAGTCGTCGCGGGTCGGACAGCACGGGCAACGTGGTGCTGGGTGCAACGACACCTGGCTGCGTTGTCTGCGACGGGTCTTCGAGCGGCACGGTTGTGGTCGCGCCGAACACTTCGTCGGGGCCCTGGTCCATCGAGATGTCGAGTGGCTTGGTCGCTGCGAGCGCGATGCCGACGCTGACCGTGAGGACGATTGCGGCAATGCCGTAACAGGTGGCCGTGACGGCGATGTCGCGTCTGTTTTCGTTGTCGCGGTCGTTCAGGATCGCGCGCCAACGCGCAATGACCCCGCCGCGGATCGGCTCTTCGATGAATCGGTAACTCGCCTCGGTCACGACCACCGTGATGACCATCGCGACGAAGAAGTTCCCTGCCCCGTCGCGGGCGTTGGCGAAGAGGAAGATCGGCCAGTGCCACAGGTACAGCCCGTACGAGCGCTTGCCGATTTCGACGAGCGGACGCGAACCAAGCACCCGCCGCACGGCAACCGCATTCGGGTGCACGGCGGTGGCGACGAGAACGAGAGACGACACCGACACGAGCGCAAGACCGCCGCGGTAGAGGAACGCGCCTTCGACGGTGAGCGACAACGCGAGGAAACCCAGCACCGCCGCACTGACGACCGCTGCCGTCGACAACGTGCGTTCGGGGATCTCGGCGACCTTGGCTCGACCGGTCATCGTCCACGGCCGCCACAACAATGCACCGGCCGCGCCGAGCAAGAGGCCCGTCGAGCGCGTCAGCGTGGAGAGATAGAGGAAGTTCACGCGGTCGGGGTTCGACCCGTCGTACAGCACCGCCGTGAGGAACATGATGACGAGCGCCGTGATGACGAGGGTCTGGCCGGCTTTGGCGCGGCTGCGCCGCCAGCGCAACAAACCGATGAAGGCGAACGGCCACAGCAGGTACCACTGCTCCTCGACGGCGAGCGACCACAAGTGTCGCAACAACGGCGGGTCCTTCGGCGCGAAGTACGGCACGTCAGTGAAGAACACCTGCCACCAGTTGGAGAAGTAGAAGACCGCCGACAAGAAGTCGTGGCGCAACTGGCCGACCTTGTAGTCGGAGAACAACAGCGCCCACGCCGACACCATCACCAACATCACGAAGAGCGCGGGCAGCAGGCGCCGTGCGCGCCGGTACCAGAACTGCTTCAAAGCGATGCTCTGGTTTTCCTCGGCTTCCTCGAGCAACAGCGACGTGATGAGAAAACCGCTGACGACGAAGAACACCTCGACGCCGATGAAACCACCCTGCATCCAGCTGAACTTGGCGTGGTAGAAGACGACGGCGATGACGGCGAGCGCGCGCAGACCGTCGAGTGCGGGCACGTAACCCATCGACGGTGGCTGGAAGTTGCCGCGCGAGGCGGGAACCGAGAAGTGCTCCTTCATGACCTGCCCGAAGACGTTACGAGAACGAGGGCCAGAACCGTGAGCACCGCCGCCGTGACGTAGGGCCAACCGACGCCGGCGTTGTCGAACATGAGGCCCGCGACGGCGGGGCCGATGATCCGCGACAGCGCACCCGCTGATTGC
>DAINNS010000203.1:0-2988 GCA_036735765.1 Ilumatobacteraceae bacterium
CGCGCAGTCGTCGCACCCCACCCTTGGCCCCAAGTGACACTGCGACGGGCCGGTGTACCCACGCGAGCTCACGCATCGCCGGGTGCGGCGTGAGGTCGCTGTGCATCAATCCATCGGCGACGAAGTTGCCGTCGTTCGGCGTGTCACCGAACTGGCCGCCGAATGCAAACCGCTTGCGGCCGTCGTCGAGTTCTTGGGAGATTCCGTGGTCCTTCCATTCCCACACGAACCCACCCTGCAAACCCGGCGTCTCGTCGAAGGCACGCCAGTAGTCGGCGAGCGACCCGTTCGAGTTCCCCATTGCATGGCTGTACTCACACATGATCAACGGCCGATCACGCTTCGGTGACTTTCCGTAGAAGACAACGGCATCGATGGGCGCATACATCGGACACACGACATCGGTCGCGCCCTTACCACCGTCGAACCAGTTCGTGTGGAAGATCGCCGGCTCGTAGTGAACGGGGCGCGACGGGTCAGCCGAACGAATCCACGCTGCCGCGGCATCGTGCACGTTGCCGTAGCCCGACTCGTTGCCGAGCGACCACATCACGATGCACGCATGGTTGCGGTCGCGCTCGACCATTCGCGTCACGCGCGACATGATCGTGTCGCGATACCGCGGGTTATGACACAGGCTGGTGTTCCACGCGTGGCTCTCGACGTTCGCCTCGTCCACCACGTACAGCCCGAGTTCGTCGCACAGGTCGAGGAACCGCGGGTCGTTCGGGTAGTGCGAACAGCGAACGGCGTTCACGTTGTGCCGTTTCATCGCCAGCACATCGGCACGCATGTCGTCGACCGTCACCGCCTTGCCGCGCTCGGGATGATGGTCGTGGCGGTTGACGCCCTGAATCATCACGCGTTTGCCGTTCACGAGGAAGTTCCCCTTGCGAATTTCGATGCGGCGGAAGCCCGTGCGTACCGGAACGCTGTCCACGACACGGCCCTGCGGGTCGACAAGCTCGACTTCGATGTCATAGAGGTGCGGTGTCTCCGCCGACCACGGCTTCACTCGTGTCACGCGCGCCCGCACCACCGCGTCGTGTCCGGTGAAGATGTAGGGCCGCACGTCGGACGCAACCACCGACTCGAGCGTCTTCACGACCTTGTCGCCGTTGCTCAACACGACCCGCACCGACCAACCGTCCGACAACGCGGCACCATCGTTGCGCCCGACGGTGGTGCAGACCTCGAGGAAACCCGAACCATCGTCGTTCAGTGCGGCACCGACCCGCACGTTCGCAACGTGCACGAGTGGGCGTGTTTCGATCCACACCTCGCGATGCAACCCGGCCATCCACCACTGGTCCTGGTCTTCGACGTGGCTCTGCGCCGAGTACCTGCACACCACGATGGCAATCTCGTTGCGACCTTTTCGCAGCGCGGTCGTGACGTCGTATTCACTCGGCAACCGGCTGTCGGTTCCGTACCCGATGAACACCCCGTTGACCCACACCGCGTGCACGCTCTCTGCTGCGCCAACGTGCAGGATCGCGGCTTCGCCCGCCTCGATCTTCGGCGCATCGAACGCACGGCGATACACCACGGTGGGCACTTCGTCGGGTAGCGCCGGCGGCAAACCCGGCCACGGCATCGTGACGTTGGTGTAGTGCGGAAGGTCACCCAGGCCAAAGAGCGTCCAGTTGCCGGGCACCGGAATGCGTTGCCACGCAGAGTCTTCGACCGTTCCCACCGCCTCGGCCGGCACGAGTTCGGGGTGTGCCCATCGTCGAACAGCCCACTCCCCGTTCAACGAGACTCGCGATCGCTTGCGCGATGTGAACGTGGTGCGCATCGGCAGTCGATTGATCGACACCACCGCGGGATCGGCCCACGGACGCACGTCACCAATCGCGGGCAAGGTCATGGAATGACGGTCCTCATTGATCGGCCCCGAACACGATCTCGTCACCGACCGACATCATTCCCGGAGTGATGACGCGGGCGTACACGCCGACGTTCTGGTCGAGGTCACGCACCACATGGCGCAGGATCCGGCGATCCTCGGGAATCTCCGACGAAATTTCACGAGTCACCATCACGCATCGTGGACACGGCGACAGGAACTCGACCTCGCAGGTTCCGATCGTCGCACGACGTCCCGACCATCCGAATTCGGGATGACCGGCCGGCGCACCGTCCACGACGAAACTCGGTCGGAATCGCCGAATGTCGACGACCGATTCGGGCAGGGCGGTACGCAACGCGTTGAGGGCCGATTCGGTCATCACCATGAGCGGCCAACAGTCATGGTGCGTTCCGGGCGGCGACTCGAACTCCATGACCTCGGGCGGAAACGCGGCAAAGTCGGGCAACGGCTCGTCGGCATCGCGACCGAACCCCCGCCGCAGTTCGTCCATCATGTCGGGGTTGTCACTCGGGCCGCGACGGTAATGGTCGAGATCATCGATCGGGGCGAGTGACTCGAGACCGACGCGGCGGCCGAGTGCGGCCGAGAGCACAGACGACGCGTCGGGATCGGACGACGAGACCGAAGATCCATCGGGCAGAGTGATGACGACATCTCGCCCGCGCCGACGAGCAGTGAACCTCATCAAGTCGCCGATCTTCTTCGCCCCGCGGATTCCGCCGAGTTCGTGGTCGCGGATCGCCCAGTGTCGATCGCCCACGATGCCGAGCGACGACACCTCGGCGGCGTCGACCATTTCCCCCACCATCGACTTCACGGGATACGACCAAATCTGAGATACGCGCACACACCCCTCCGCCGTCAAGTATTGCAGTCACCCCACCTTGCCCGCACGCGGGCACGAGTGGCGATCGAGCCGACCCGCGCTGTTGACTCTTCTCCGTGATCGACCCGAAACTGAAGCGCGCCCTCGGACAAGCAGCGAAAGGCGTCGAGATCGTCACCGCTCGCCACGATGGCATCACCCGCGGTTACACCTCGCACTGGGTGACGCAGGTGTCGTTCGAAGAGCCGATCATCATGGCCAGCGTGTCGCCCAAGCACGACACCTATCC
>DAINNS010000204.1:0-2974 GCA_036735765.1 Ilumatobacteraceae bacterium
GCCCTGACCACCGTTCACCGCACAGTGGCAACGCGGAACGATTTCGCCTCCGCCGTAGATCAGGTCGTCGTGAAACTGCACCCCGAGATCGCCGAGCCAGTCGACGGCCGGCCCCGCTTCGTTGCAGTAGTGGCGAATGACTCCGGCCTCGACCATCCACTGGTTCAGGGACATGTAGTCGTGGAACAACATGTCAGCCGAATCCTCGATACCAGCCACCTTCTGGTAGCGCGTCGGTGCACCCATCACGATGCCGCCCGACAGACGCGACGAACCGCCGACGACTCCTTCGGATTCGGCAACAAGCACGCGCTTCAGGCCCGACTCCCACGCGCTGTGCGCCGCCGCAAGACCGGCGATTCCCGATCCGATCACGACGACATCGACGTCGACTTCTCTTGTTTCATCGGCCACGGTTCCCCTCCAGAAAGTCCGGCGATGAAAGAACGTTATGCGCGCGAGACCTCGACGAACGTGTCGTGGTACGCGACCCCACCACCCATGTCAGTCGGCGCATCAGACGTCAGATCATTCGCGGAAATTCCCGCGTGTGTCGCCGCATCCCACCATCCGAACGGCACGGCGACGACGCCCGGCGACAACCGCGTGGTCACCCGCACGGGCAATTCGACGGTGGCCCTGTCATTGGCCACTCGCGCCACGTCACCCTCGGCCAATCCACGCGACGACGCATCGAGTTCGGTCATCTCGACGTACGGTCCACCCTCACGCGGCCCGTGTGCCGGCAAGTGCGAGTAACTCGAATTCAGGAAACGTGCGTGCTGCTTGGGTGTCAGCATCACGAGCGGATGCCTCTCGTCGGCGATGGCGGGTTCGTAGACGATTCCCGATACGTCACACTTCGCATCGGCGTGGCCAAAACTCCCGTCGGCGAACAGGCGCCGATCGGCGTTCGGCAACCGAACCCAGCCGTCGGCTCGCAGGGCGTCGACGTCGATGTCGTGTACCGCAAGATCGATCAGCTCGTCGTCGGACATGCCGAACAACTCGTCGTCGAATCCGAATGCGCGTGCGAGTCGACGGAACATCTCGGTGTTCGCCACCGATTCGCCGACCGGGTCGATCGCCTTGCCATTCCAGCCGAGATTCAGGTGACCCCAAGCGGGAACAACATCGACGTGTTCGATCTGGGTCGTTGCCGGCAACACGACGTCGGCGTACTTCGCGGTGTCGGTGAGGAACTGTTCGCTCACGACCGTGAACAGATCGTCGCGCATCAATCCGCGACGCGTGAGTGCGGCGTTCGGACACGTGATGACCGGATTCCCGTTCCACACGAACAATGCGGTCACGGGAGGGTCGAGCGGGTCGATGAGGACACGTCCCAGTTGCGTGAACGGCAGCGACCGAACGGCCTTCGGCTTTGACGGATCGAACACCGAGTCGTCGATGAACTCACCCGACCACGATCCGACACTGCGCGACAAACCACCACCGAGGTGACGCCACTGGCCCGTGACCGTGGGCAGACACGCCAGCACCCGGAAGATCATCCCGCCGTTGCCGCGGTGTTCCGCCCCGATGAGAGTACGAATGAGTGAGGGGGCCGATGTCGCGTACTCACGAGCCAAAGTCACGATGTCGTTGGCGTCGATGCCGCACTCCTCGGCAGCGCGCGACGGCGACCACTCACCCGCCGCCCGACAGAGATCGTCGTAACCCGAAACGTGGCTGGCGACAAAGTCCGCGTCGACCAGACCCTCGTCGATGATCACATTCAGCATCGCGAGTGCAAGCGCCGTGTCGGTACCCGGCCGTGGCTGAATGAACCAATCGGCCGCGTCGGCGGTGACGGTGCGAATGGGGTCGATCACGACCAACTTGGCACCGTTCGCGCGGGCCCGTTCGACGAACGGCCACAGGTGTCGATTGGTGAGTCGCGTGTTCGTTCCCCACAGGATCACGTAGCGCGAGTGTTCGACCGTCGTCGGGTCGGTGCTCAGCCCGCTACCCGTGGTTGCCGCATAGCCCGTCTTGGCCACCGAACCACACAGTGCTCCGTGCGTGGTCGAGGCGCCGAGAGCATCGAAGAATCGCCGATCGAGAGACGACATCTGCAACAAGCCCTGATTGCCCGCCGACGACCACGGCAGAACCGTCTCGCCGCCGTGCCGCTGCACGCGCTCACGCACCGACGACACGATCAACGCCAAGGCTTCGTCCCATGTCGCAGTGCGGAACGAACCCGAACCCTTCGCACCGTCACGTATGAGTGGTGTCAGCACGCGGTCGGGGCTGTAGACGCGCTCGAGGAAGTGGTTCACCTTCGGGCACAACTCGCCCTGCGAGAACGGGTGGGCCGAATTCCCGCGCATCTTCGTCGCAACACCGTTGTCGACCGTCACTTCCCAGCCACACGAATCAGGACAGTCGTGGTGGCAGGTGCCGAGAACGATGCGCACGGGCTCATCTTGGCAGGTCGTTATGCTGGCGAGCAGATGCTTTTGCTCGTCGCTGCCGAACGCACTCAAGGTGCGTGGAACTGGATCAAAGACGAGGGGCTCCTCATCGTCACCATCACGTCAGGGGCGTTCTTTCTCACCCGCGTCATCGGTCTCGTCGCGCGCTACCAGGCACGACGAATCGAACGCCTGCGAGCCAAGGTCGACCCACTCGGCCACAACCCCATCGGCGCCTACCAGGGGGCCCTCGTCGGCGCGGCACGCTGGGGCCTGAACTTCACCATCGCCACCGTCGCCTTCGTGTGGGTGCTCCTCCTCTTGAACCTTCCGGCAAGCGCCGTTGTTCCGATGGTGTCGGTGGTCGGTGCAGGTCTGGGCTTCGGTGCCCAGCAGATCGTCGGTGACGTTCTCGCCGGGATCTTCATCATCTCCGAGCGTCAGTTCGGCGTGGGTGATGTCGTCAATGTCGGGCCCCTCGTCCCGGTTGGTTGGGTCGAGGGTCGCGTCGAGGAAGTCACACTTCGCGTCACCAAGGTGCGTACCTTCGAAGG
>DAINNS010000205.1:0-2959 GCA_036735765.1 Ilumatobacteraceae bacterium
TGCTGGCGCCATGGAGCGTGAACAGTTCGTGCTGGCTCTTTTCCACCGACAACAACCCGAACAGGGTGTTGTTCACGATCGGGAAGAACGCGATCAACACGACAACGAGCACACGCTGGGTTTGCACTCCGTCGATGAGCGCTCGAATCAGCGGCGTCATCGCGAGAATCGGCGCCGACTGCAGTGCCACGAGGTAGGGCCACGTCGCCCGTTCCACCCAGCGGCGTGTCGCCATCGCGGTTGCGAGTGCGGTTCCGATGACGATGGTGACGACGAGTCCGATGAGTGCGACTTGCACCGAGCTCCACATCGACTTGAGGATGGGGAACAACCCCCGCTGCTCACCTGCCTGCCACGTGAAGAAACCCTCGCGCAGCACCTTGTGCGGTGTCGGCAAGAGGAAACGTTTCTGCTCGGGCAGGAGCGTCGTCGACAACGCGTACCAGAATCCGATGAAGAGGACGAACACCACTGCAGGGCCGATGATGTCGCTGGCCCGCACACGGCTGACCGTCTCGACCGGAGCATCGTCGGGACGCCGCGTCGACGGCGGCGTCACCGTCACCTGCGCGTTCAGGTCGGTCATACCAGCGCTCCGCGCAGCGCGGTCGACACTTCGCCGCAGAGTTCGGCGAACTTCGGTTCGTAGCGCAGCGAGTGAGGTCGGGGATACTCGAACGGCACGTCGAACGACGCGACGATGCGCCCCGGACGCGAAGACATCACGAGGACCTTTGTCGACATGAACACCGCCTCGGCGATGGAGTGGGTGATGAAGAGCCCGGCGAACCCCTCGAGTTGGAAGAGTCGCAACAGTTCGTCGTTAAGACGCTCGCGCGTGATCTCGTCGAGCGCGCCGAACGGTTCGTCGAAGAGAAAGACCCGCGGCTTCATCACCAGCGAACGCGCGAGAGACGCGCGCATCTTCATGCCGCCCGAAAGCTGCTTGGGATACTTGTCCTCGAAACCGGCAAGGCCGACGAGGTCGATGACGCTTCGCACACGCTCTTCGCGCTCGGCCTTCTCGATGCCGTGCAGTTCGGCCAACAGTTCGATGTTCTTCGCCACCGTGCGCCAGGGCAGCAGTGTCGCATCCTGGAAGACGTAGCCGATGCTGTCGCGGTCGACGTTGCAGGTTCCCTCGGTCGCTGTTTCCAGGTTGGAGGCAATGCGCAGCAGCGTCGACTTTCCGCAACCACTCGGGCCGACCACCGTGACGAACTCGCCCGGATTCACGTCGAAGGTTGCCCCACCGAGTGCGCGCGTTCCGTCAGGGAAGGTCATCCCCACGTTGCCGAACGACAGTGCCCCAGCCATCCCTGCACAATAATCCGCGTTCGAAGAGTGACGAAAAGGACGACGTTGCCGGTCGTTTAAATCTTTGTTAAGCGGAGCCGTGAACCACTCGACCCCGTCGCACGACGAGTGACCGTGGAGCACACGTCGCCACCAGTTCACGCGCTCCTGCCACCGGGGTCACCATCAGGTCGGCGCGAGCACCGACGACAGGACCCGCAGCCGGCGCGCCGACAACTCGGCGCGCCACCGACGTAACGCTCGCGAGTGCGTCGTCGGGCAACAAGTGCGCAGCAAGGATCATCAGGCCCGCTGCGTCGAGCGGGTCGCCGCGTCCGATCGGATTGAACGGGTCTTGCAGGTTGTCACTGCCGGCCGCCACCGACACGCCCGCATCGCGAAGATGCTTGACCGCGGTGAGTCCCCGCGGCATCGCCGACTGCATGTCACGGCCCTGGAGGAAAAGATTCGTCTGTGGCAACGCGACGACCCCGATGCCGGCTGCAGCCAGTTTCTCCGCGGTCATCTGCTGGGTCGGTACATCCTGCATGCCGAGGCTCACACAATGACTGGCCGTCACCCCACGGTCGAATCCCGATGTCATCACGGCCTCGGCGAGGTTCGCGAGCGTCGTGCGTTCGGCGTCGGTGTGCTCGTCTGCATGCAGGTCGAGGGGAACGCCGAGTTCGCCCGCAAGGTCGACCAACGCCCCATTCGCGAGGACCGCGTCGTCGTCGAGGTGTGGGCAACCACCGACGATGTCGACACCCATCGCCACCGCCTCACGCGCCAGCCGACGGTGTGTCTCGCCCTTCGAGCCCGTCACGGGCCAGCCGAGCAACGCGACAACCTGCAGGTCCACGATGTCGGCCGTGCGGCGGCGCACCTCGAGCAGCGCCTCGACCGAAGTGAATCCGTTCTCTTCGGTCAGGTCGGCATGCGTGCGGATCACCGTGACTCCGTTGCGCACCATCGCGCGCACCGCACGTTCGGCGCGTTCGACCGTGTTGGCGACGGTCATCACGTGACGGTTCGCGATCATTGCCGTGATCGCGCCCATCAGGTCGCCCGTCGGGTTGGGGATCAACTCGGCGAGATACGCCTTGTCGAGGTGAGCATGCGTCTCGACGAGTGACTCGGTGAGAAGACCACCACCACCGTCGATGACGTGTTCATCGGCTCGCGCGGCGAGCCCCTGCCCCACTTCGACAACGACGTCACCTTCGGTGCGCACCGACACGACGCCGCCGTTCGAAAACGAGGTCGTGACATTCGTGATCAGCACGGTCTTCGGGCCTTTGCTCAGACGAGCGGCTGCAGGTTCGGCAACGGTCGTCGCTCGACCTTTTCGCCCAACTTCGGGAAGACCTCTTCTGTCACGAGATGCATCTGCTCGATCATTTCCTCGCGGGATACGCCCGGGAAGTCGAAGAAGAAGCAGATGTGCTTCAAATCGAGAAGGTCACGCCAGAAGCCCAGCGTGTCGACCGCGTCATCGATCGAACCGACGATCTGGATCTTCTGCTCGTTCGACTCTTCGACGGTCGGGCAATGGTTGAACGCGACCTTGCTGCCGTCGGGGTTTCGATACGACGAGAAACGACCGTACGGCGAGAGAAAGTTTGCGAACTCATCATGGCCGGGCTTGCCCTTGATCATCGCC
>DAINNS010000206.1:0-2955 GCA_036735765.1 Ilumatobacteraceae bacterium
CGAGACCTACGAGTACACCCAGATGTACCCGGGCTTCGCCAAGACCGCCCGCGACGAAGGCTTCGCCGAGATTGCCGACTGGTTCGAGACGCTCGCGCGCGCCGAGAAGAGCCACGCCGGCCGTTTCCAAGAGGGTCTCAACGCTCTCTGATCGGAAACGATCACGACTCCGCGGGGCGCCGGTCGACCCGGCGCCCCGCACTGTCGAAATCAACAAAGAAACAGTCAACAAAGAAACATCGCAAGACGTAAGCCCCCGCAAAGAAGAGAAAAGAAACATGACGATCACCTACGACCCGAACCATCCGAAGTACCTCGACGAGGCCGACGTTCGGGAAGAGCTGACGCGCGTCTACGACCTCTGCCACGGTTGTCGTCTGTGTTTCAAGTACTGCACGTCTTTCCCGACGCTCTTCAAGTTCGTCGACAAGCACGACGACCAGGACGCGGGAAAGTTGACGATCGCCGAACAAGACCAGGTCGTCGACGAATGCTTCCAGTGCAAGCTCTGCTACATCAACTGCCCCTACATTCCGGGCCAGCACGAATGGGAACTCGACTTTCCCCGCCTCATGCTGCGTGCGGATGCGATGCGCCAGGCGACCAAACAGGTGCCCGTGCGCAAGCGTCTCACCACCACCTTCATGGGCCACACCGACGCGCTCGGTAAGGTCGCAACGACGGTGTCCCCGGTCGCCAACAAGGTTCTCAACGCCCCTGCAGGGTCGGCGATCCGCAAGGTCGTCGAGAAGACCGCGGGCGTCTCGAGCAAGCGCCTGCTTCCTCCGTTCGCAAAAGTGCGATTCTCGACGTGGTTCAAGAAGCGCGTGAAGCCGGTCATCGCCAAGCGTCAGGGTCGCGTTGCGATTTTCCCGACGTGTCTCGTCGAGTACCAGGAACCCGGTATCGGCAAGGACCTCGTCAAGGTGTACGAAAAGAACGGCGTCGAATGTTCGCTCGCCGAGGGCGCGTCGTGTTGCGGTGCTCCCTATCTGCACAGTGGTGACGTCGAGAAGTTCAAGAAGGTCGCCGCCGACAACGTCACCGCGCTCGCCGCATCGGTGCGACAGGGCAACGACATCGTCGTTCCGCAACCCACGTGCGGCTACATCCTGAAAAAGGACTACGTCGACTACATCGGTGGTGCCGATGCGGAACTCGTCGCGGCAAACACCTACGACGCGGCCGAATACCTGATGCGCATCCACAAGGCCGACGACACCGAGCTCGTCACCGAATTCCCCGGCGAAGTTCCCGAGAAGATCACGTACCACGCGCCGTGTCACCTTCGTGCGCAGAACATCGGCCTGAAGAGCCGCGACCTGTTGAAGCTCACCGGAGCGAAGATCAAGCTCGTGCAGACGTGTTCGGGCATCGACGGCATGTGGGGCCTGCGTGCCGAGAACGCGGATCTCTCGATGCCGATCGCAAAGAAGTTGGCCGACGAAATCAACGCAGCCGACGGCGACGAAGTCGCCGGTGACTGTCATCTCGCCAACACCGCGATCAACGAACAGACAGGCAAGGCGCCGAGCCATCCGCTGCAGTTGCTCGCCCGTGCGTACGGCATCCCCGCCGAGGACTGACCCACACCCAAACAAAAAGAGAAAGGAATACGAAGTGCCCCCCACAACCGTTTCCCGCAAGTTGACCGTCGATGACATTCTCGACCTGCGCGCCTATGAAAAGGTGCGCGCCGAGAAGAAGGCCGCGGCGATCGAAACCAAGCGCCGTCGCCGCGTCGAACTCGGCACCGTCGTCACCGTGATGTTCGAGAGCCGTGACACGATGTGGTACCAGATCCAAGAGATGCTGCGCGCCGAGCGCGTGATCTCCGATGAGGGAGTCCTCGACGAGTTGCGGGCCTACAACCCGCTCATCCCCGAGCCGGGTCAATTGTGCGCAACGATCTTCATCGAGCTCACCTCGGATGCCGCGATGCGCGAGTGGCTGCCGAAACTTGTCGGCATCGAGCGCTCGTTCCGAATCCGTCTGGCGAATGGCCGCGAGGTCGCACCGGTGACCGACGAACAGCACGACGCCACCCTGACGCGCGAGAACGTGACGGCCGCCGTCCACTACATCCGCTTCGAGTTCGGACCCGATGATTTGGCGGCGTTCGGCGAAGGCCCGGTGCAGCTCCTCTGCACCCACCCGAATTATCTCGAGGTGGCTGAGCTGGCCCCGTTCACGGTGGCCGAACTGGCCGCCGACCTGGCTGTTTAGCCAGAAAAGGGGATTTGCGCGCCCCCGCCGGGCGGGTTTATTGTCCTCAGCACGGTGAGACATCGGTCACGTTTCGGGGGGAACGGGGCCGATGTCCACCAACAACTCGAGGCAGTTACGTGGACTGGGGGCAGGGCGTGACAATCACCGACATTTCGTGGCGTCAAAAGGGTGCATGTCAGGGCCTCGACCCTGCGGTGTTTTTCCCCGACGAAGGCGACGACGTGGCGGCCTCGGTGGCGATCTCGGTGTGCGGTACGTGTGACGTACGGATCGCCTGCCTGGAACATGCGCTCGCCTCGCGCGAAAAAGAAGGCGTCTGGGGTGGTACGACCGAGCGTGAGCGCCGGCGGATCATCCGCCAGCGGCGCCGCACCGCCTGACCCGAATTCGGGCGTAGCAAACTTTCTCCGTCACGCGAGACTGTCGAAGTGACCGTTTCGCATCCGCGCCCTCTTGCCGACTTCGGGGGCTGGCCCTCCGTTCTCGGCACGCTCATCGCACGACGCGACCTCGAGCCCGATGTCGCCGAGTCGGCGATCACCGAGATTCTCGAAGGTTCGGCGACGCCGTCGCAGATGACCGCCTTCATCGTCGCACTGCGCGCGAAAGGTGAGACCGCACCCGAACTCGCCGGCATGTTGCGCGCGGTGCGCGCTGCCGGTCAACGTGTCGACCTTCCCGCTGATGTCGCGGCGCGTGCAATCGACATCGCCGGCACGGGGGGCG
>DAINNS010000207.1:0-2891 GCA_036735765.1 Ilumatobacteraceae bacterium
ACCAAATTTCAGGTGCGACGGTCGATTTGCCGCAGTTCTTGACTGATGGTCATGGTTCGAACTTTTGATTGACCCACCAGAACGGACGCACCAAGGATGTGGTCTCCCAACTTTGACGGTGCAACGACGAGTGCGGGCATCGAGCCGGTACCGCCCGAAAGCCAAGTGGACTGCAACGTGTCATCCACGTATTTTCCGATGCTGACGCCACGTGCGCGGTAGAGGTTGTCGTCCTCATCGAGCAGCTGAATGACTCCTCCGACTTGCCCTCCTGCAGCAATATTCGTCGGCACGTTGGAAAATGCGATACGGAAGAGCAGTCCGTAATCGAGAGTGATCGTCCCTGCAAGTGTGAAGGCCCCGAACACATAGCTGACCGTGTACGTGCCGACCTTGCCACGAATCTTCAGGTTCGCGAACTTGGCGATCCCCGCGTTGTCGAATGATGCGGTGAGGTTCGTGCTCGCGGTAACGGTGGTGGCGTCATCGATTACGAGCGTCACATCACCCTCGACCGCCGGGAGGCGGTTACCGAACGCATCGACGACCTCGACTTGAGGTGCGACGGCGAAATTCAGTCCACTGCGCGCTCCGCTGGGTTCGACCGCGAGCCGCAAACCCACAGCAGGACCGTGGCGCACGTCAATCGACATCTCGAATGCCTGCAAAGTGTCACCCTGAAGATCGAAGACGAGATTCACGGCACCGGTGTCTCCCGAAATCGTCAAGTTACTGAAGGTTGCGCGTCCGTTCGGGCCAACCTTGACTTCGGAAGGCTCAACCGACACGCTTCGCTCGGGGTCGGTGCTCAGAACCGACGCGACGATGGTCTTGCCCCCAGTTTTGACCGGGTTGCCGAAGCGATCGACCACGCCCACCTCGACCGAGTCCGCGATGGCGACACCTGCATCGACACCGTCGGGGAGGGAGCTGAACACCACCACCCGAGCGGCGTCGGCGGCGCCAACTTCGACATCGAAAGACGCGGACTGAATCAAATCGTCCTCGACCACGACATCGAGAACCGCAGTTCCCGCGGTCTCGATCTTCGACGTCATGAAGTGTGCAACGCCATCGGCATCGGTCACTGTGTCTTCGATACCTCGCAACACCATTCCGGTGGTTCGAGCACGAAGGGTCATGCCCACCCCGGCTCGACGCACGGGGTGGCCGGCGATGTCGATCAGTCGGGCGCTGAGCGAATCACCCCATGTGTCACCTGCAACCATGGTGCTGGGTCGCGCAACAAACTCCACGCGCACCGGTACACCGGCTGCATGATCAACCACAACGTTCGCCGACACAAAACCGGCCGCGATGGCGACAAGTTCGACTTTGCCCGGTGGTCCAAGTAGCGCGGCATTCTCAAAAGTCGCGACTCCGTCGGCCGAAGTCGTGGCCGTGTTCCCTGAGACGTCGACACCGGCCGTGGCGGAGACCAGAGTCACCTCGACGCCCCCGACTGCTCTCGGAGACCCGTCGTCGGCTCCTACCTGGACAACAATCTGTGGTGACATCGCAACGCCGTTTGCCGACTTCTTCGGCTGCTTCGTGAAACGCAGCGTTGTTGCGGGACTCTCGATCGCAGCCTTGGTCACCGTTGCCTCGACTGGCGGGGCGCTGGTGGCGACCCCGGGCGTGAACGCCGCGACAGAGCCCGTCGTTGTCGCAGTGGTTGGTGATGTGATGTTCGGAACGGTCGATTCCGGCGAAGCAATTGACGAATCGATAGAGGTGACGGGTGCGGTGGTCTCCACCCCGCTCATCGACGGCGGTAACGGGGCGACGAGGACCCATACCTTTTTCTTTCCGTCGCGACCGCACACCTGTGTGTTCTTCCCCTTCAGACGAACCGCACCCAATTTCGTGCAGTTGACTGCCTTCGCCTTCGACTTCACCGACGTGAACCACACGGTTCCCGTGGGAGTCGACCCGCACACGTGTGTCACCTTTGCGAACTTCTTCGTCTGCCCGGCAGGTTTGCACGGTGTTCCCACGACGGCCTGAACGTTGCGATCGCGGGACTCGGACGACGAACACGCGGCCAGACCGACAAACAATGCCGACAGCGTCGCGTACGCAAGGAAGCGTCGCCTCTTGCGACCGGAAGACAACATCATGTGCTGCACACTAAACGATTGTTCATTCTTTGGGACGGCGGCGACCGGGCCCCAGATCAGATCGTTTGGGCCTCGCGGGAGCGGGCGAAAGCAAGCAGATTGACCATGGCCCCCGCGAACGAGCCGGTTTCGACGTCGGCGCGATCGAGGAAGACCGCCGCCCAGACCGCGGTGCCCGACCCCGTGTCGTCGCCTTCGAATACCTCGATCGTCACGCCGGCCGGGGCCAGGTGTCGAAGTTGCGCGACCGACTCGTCGACGACCTCTGCCGCAAGTGGAATGCCGGTTCGCAACGACACCGCCACCTCGACGACTCGGCTGGGGTGGTGCGCCGTCACCGGCTCGCCGATGAACACCTGCAGATCGCTGAAGCGAGCTTCGTGAATGTACGGCGGTCGCGGGCCCGACTCGTCGGGGTCGATGTCGTCGCCGTAGTGCAACTCGGCGCCTTCCAACACGAACCAGTCGGCCACTTCGAACATCGACTCGATGATTTCCCTCATCCGCTGCCGATTGTACGAACGGGGTGTCACACGATCAGTCGAGCCGACGTCGTCGGGGAACCCAGGCGACGACCATCGCCCCGAGAACGAGAAGAATCAGGCCGAGCGCGAGAGCGCCATCGATTTTCGAGCCCGTCGCGGCAAGTTGGCCGGTGACCATGAAACGCGCCTTCACACCTTCCTTGCTCTTTGGTGCGTACAGCGCGACGGTGATTTTCTTTCCCGGGGCCTCCGGAACGGTGACGGTGGCGGAGACGCATCCGTCGTC
>DAINNS010000208.1:0-2881 GCA_036735765.1 Ilumatobacteraceae bacterium
CCATGTTGGTGCCTGATGCCGACTGTTCGGCGATGCGGAACGCCTCGGCGCCGAAGCCGGTCACACCGATGCCAAGCAGCACGCCAAGGATCGCCGCATGCTCGGGCTTGGTCTTGATGCGGATGCGGTACGGACGCTGCACGTAGCGGCGCAGGATCGCCCAGATGACGCCGACGGTGAAGACGACACCGGCGAGGTCGCCGATCATCGCGTAGGCCTGGTACACGCGACCGTGCAGGAACTTCAGGCTTTCGGGCATCTGGTGGTCGATCTCAAGAACCGTGGTGACGCCCAAGAGCACGAGGAACCCGAAGTAGATCATCGAGTGCATGAGTCCCGCGGCCGAGTCGCGCAGAAGGGTGCGCATGTACACGCCGGCGCGGTAGTCGGCGAGGCGACGCTTCACGTTCTTCGGCGTGGTGCGGCGACGGTCGGGAGCGCCGCGTTCCCAGTTGCGCACGCGGTCGGCGAAGCGCAACGAACCCCACACGATGAGCATGGGGATGACGGTGTAGAACGCAGCCTGCAGCGGGCCGGGGATTCCGTCGAACACCTTTCGCGACACTGCCGAATCGCCGTGCCAGTGGGTGATCTGGGGCAGGATGCCCGACACCACGGTGAAGGACCCGACTCCGACGCCGATGGCGATCGAGAGTTGGTGGGGCTTGAATCGACGCGGTGCGCCGTCGGTGTTTGCAGGTGCGCTCGGGCTGCTCATAGCGATGGCAACCCTACTTGCCGTGCTCTTGGCTTGTCCCACAGAGGGACTTGCCGTGCTCTTGGCTTGTCCCACGGAGGGACGAGCCGGATCAAGCGTCAGCCGTAGTGGGCGCGATCGAGGTCGCGGATGCGGGTGGCGAGGGCTGCGAGCAGCTTGTGGCCGACGGCCGGGACCTCGTCGATGACCGCGAGCAGCTTGCGCTGTTCGAGAACGAGCACCTCGCACTCGGTGTCACAGACAACCGTTGCGGTGCGTGAGCCCTGGTCGAGGAGCGAAAGTTCGCCGACCATCGTGCCGGCCTGGGCCGTTGCGATCTTCTTGCCGTTGCGCTTCACCGTCGCGGTGCCCGAGAGGATGACGTAGGCCTGCTTGCCCGCGGTGCCCTGGGTGATCATCGTGGTGCCCGCCTTCAGCGTGAGGCGCTCGGAGGCCTTGGCGATCTTGCCGAGGTCACGGGCGTTGCACGAAGAGAAGAGAGGAACGTTGGCGAGGTGCTGGAGGGGGGTCTTTTTCGAGGCCATGTGGTGAGCATAAACCGATTCCGAAATGACTTTGTGCAAATGCGCCAAGGGTCACGCGTGACGCTCGACGCGTCATCGGGTGGTCGGCTACGAAGAGAACTTCACTTCGACTGGTTGGCGACGGCCGCCGCCGCAGCGGCGATGGCATCTTGGTCGCCGAGGTAGGCGACGTCGGTCACCTTCATCTGCGAGTCGAATGCGTAGCGGCGCGGAACGCCGGTGGGAATGTTCAGCTCCGCGATGTCGACCTCGCTGATGCCTTCGAGGTACATGACGAGCGCGCGCAGGCTGTTGCCGTGGGCGGTGATGAGCACGTTCATGTCGGCCTGGAGTTGAGGCACGACTTCGGCGTTCCAATAGGGCAATACCCGCGCCACGACGTCTTTCAGGCATTCGGTCGAGGGCAGGGCGTTGCGATCGATGAAGCGGTAACGCGGGTCGCTCGCCGGGTGTTCGGGGCTCGCGGCGTCGACAGCCGGCGGCGGAACGTCGAAACTGCGCCGCCAGAGGTTGGTTTGTTCGGCGCCGTGCCGCGCGGCGGTTTCCTTCTTGTCGAGGCCCTGCAGTGCGCCGTAGTGGCGTTCGTTCAGCCGCCAGTCGCGCTGCAACGGCAACCAGACCTGGCCCATTTCACGCAGTGCGAGGTGGCATGTCATCACCGCACGGGTGAGCACGCTCGTGTGCGCAAAGTCGAACCGCAGACCTTCGTCGCGCATCACTGCACCAGCAGCGGTTGCTTCACGTTCACCCTGCGCGGTCAGTTCGACGTCGTGCCAACCGGTGAAGAGATTCAGCTCGTTCCACGTGCTCTGGCCGTGGCGGAGGAGAACGAGTGTTCCGGTCATACGGGAATCGTAGAAGGCGTGCCGCGCGTGCCGGCAACGAAACGGCCCGGCAGAACGCCGGTGTGTTCACCGTTCTCGAACGTGACGGCACCCGACTTCACGGTGGCGACGTAACCGTGAGCGTCCTGCACGAGTCGACGTCCGCCCGCGGGAAGGTCGTTCACCAGTCGCGGAGGCGCGGCACCGAGACGGTCGATGTCGATCACGTTCAGGTCGGCGATCATGCCCGGAGCGACGACGCCACGGTCGAACCAACCCACATGCTGCGCGGTGCGTTGCGTGACGTGGTGCACCATGAACTCGAGCGGCAAACGCTCGCCGCGGCTGCGCTTTTGCGACCAGTGCGAAACGGCCGTGGTGGTGAAAGACCCGTCACAGATCGCGCCGCAGTGAGCGCCCGCGTCGGAAAGACCGATGACGGAACGCGGCGACAGCAACATCTCGCGCACCGCGTCGAGGTTGCCCGACACGTAGTTGAAGAGCGGCATGTACAGCAGTTGGCGACCGTCGTTGCGCAACAACATGTCGTAGGCCACTTCGGCGGGTGTGCGTCCCTCGCGGGTTGCGATGCCCGCAATCGATGATTCGGGGCTCGGTTCGTAGTCGACGGGGTCTGTCATCGGGAAGAGCGATCCGAATTCCGCGCACAGGTTGTGCAACACGCCCGTCGCGCGCGGCAACTGCTCGGGATGTTCGCGAAGGATGCGCTCACGCACTTCCGGCTTCGACAGTTCGGCGACGCGCGCCTCGCGCGGCAGTTGCATGACCAGTGCCCACGTGGGACACAGGATGAA
>DAINNS010000209.1:0-2855 GCA_036735765.1 Ilumatobacteraceae bacterium
TCTCAAGGCAGCGCTCGCGGGCAACGACATCGACACGATCAAGAACGCGACCGAGAAGTTGATGTCGGCGAGCCAGGCCTTCAGCCAAAAGCTGTACGAAGCAGCCGCCCGCGACACCAACGCCGCGGGCACGTCCGCGAGTGGCCAGACAGTGGGCGACGACGACATCGTCGACGCCGAAATCGTCGACGAGAAGTGATTGCTCGACGCCATGTCGGAACAAACACCGAACGACGAAGCGACATCCGCAACTGACGAGCAGGTTGTCGAACCGGTCGGCGACGAATCCGCTGAACCGGTCGACCCTCTCGTTGCCGAGCGTGACGCCGCACTCGCCCAGCGCGATGAATTCAAAGACATCGCCCTGCGGCTGCAGGCCGACTTCGAGAACTTCCGCAAGCGGGCTGCAACGCAGACCGCCGACGAGATCGACCGTTCCACGGGGAAGATCGCCGAGGCGCTGCTTCCGGTGCTCGATGCATGCGAAGCGGCGTTCTCGCACGGTGTCGACGGTGTCGAGCCCATCTGGTCGGCGCTCATCGGGGCATTGCAGAAGCAAGGCCTCGAGGCACTCGACCTGCAGGGCAAACCCTTCGACCCGGCCAGCGCCGAAGCCGTCATGCACGAACCTGCCGACGCCGACTCCAACGGCGAGACGATCGTCGTCGAAGTTCTGCGCACTGGCTACCGCTGGAAGGGCCGCGTGTTGCGCGCCGCGATGGTGAAGGTGAAGGGCTGAGTCAATGGCACCGCAGCGCGAGTGGTTCGAGAAGGACTACTACGCGGTGCTCGGCGTTTCACAGTCGGCAACCGCGAAGGAGATCACGAAGGCGTACCGCAAACTCGCCCGTGAACTGCATCCCGACGCGAACCCCGGCAACGCCGCGGCCGAGGAACGCTTCAAGGAAGTGTCGGCCGCGTACGACGTTCTCGGCGATGACGACAAGCGCAAGGAGTACGACCAGGTGCGCACGATGGGCCCGATGGGGTTCGGCGGTGACGGCGGCCCGGGCGGATTCCGCTTCGACATGGGTGACGGCATCGGCGACTTGCTCGGCCAGATGTTCGGTGGTCGTGGCCGTGGTGGTGGTCGTGGAACCGGACCGCAACGTGGCAGCGACATCGAGGCGGTACTGACGCTCGACTTCGCCGATGCAGCACACGGCATCACGACGTCGTTGCACCTCACATCCGAAGCGTCGTGTACGGGTTGCAACGGATCTGGCGCGCGTGCCGGCACGACGCCGCAGTCGTGTCCACAGTGCGGCGGTCGTGGTGCGGTCGACAGCAATCAGGGCTTCTTCTCGGTCTCGTCGCCGTGCCAACGCTGTCAGGGTCGTGGTGTGATCATCGAGTATCCGTGTGTGTCCTGCAAGGGATCAGGCATCGAACACCGCGCGCGCGAGGTGAAGGTGCGCATACCTGCGGGCGTCGACAACGGCCAACGCATCAGGTTGAAGGGCCGTGGTGCCCCGGGGCGCAACGGCGGCCCACAGGGCGATCTCTTCGTCGAGTGCAAGGTGACGACGCACCCGGTGTTCACACGCGACGGATTGAACCTGCTCGTTCGCGTGCCGGTCGCGTACCACGAAGCGGCCCTCGGTGCCGACGTCGAGGTGCCAACACTCGACGGCCCGAGTGTCACGTTGAAAGTGAAGGCCGGCACGCAGTCGGGTAGCAAGCATCGTGTGAAGGGCCGCGGCATCGTCACCGACGGCAAGTCGGGAGACCTCATCGTCACTGTCGATGTGGCGGTGCCCGCGAAGTTGAGCGACGACGAGCGGTCGGCCATCGAGGGCCTCGCAAAGGTGGCCGCCAACCCACGGGGACGTTGAGAGGGGCGCACTCATGGCAGACAATCGATCCAGACAAGAGACGGTGTACGTCATTTCCGTGGCGGCCGAACTGGCCGGCATGCACCCGCAGACCTTGCGCATCTACGAACGTCGCGGGCTCGTGAACCCTGGTCGCACGACGGGCGGCAACAGGCGCTACACAGACGCAGACATCGCACGCCTGCGCCGCATCGCGCAGTTGGCAGCCGAAGGCCTGAACCTCGAGGGCATCCGCATGGTGATGGAGTTGGAAGACGAAGTCGTCGAACTGCGACGCCAGGTCGCCGAACTTCGCGCGCGCGCAAACGGCGAGACAGCGCGTGGCGAGATCGTTCCGCTACGCCAGGCGGTTGTCGTGTTCGGCGAACGGCCGAGCATTTTCGACCGTGATCGTTACTGAGATCGACCACTGAGATTCAAAAAGGACGGTGAAGTGATGGCAATCGATCCGCAGAAGTGGACACAAAAAACACAGGAAGCAGTCGCTGCGGCGATGGAAGATGCGCGTGGTCGCAGCAATCCCGAACTCACCCCCGACCACTTGATGGGGGCGCTGTTGCGCCAAGAGGGAACCATCATTCCCGCGGTGTTGCAGACGGTGGGCGTCGCGCCGTTGATGTTGCGCAACAAGGCCGACGAAGCGACGGCGAAACTTCCCAACGCGTACGGCGGCGAAGAGCCGCGGATGAACCGCGAACTGAACAACGTTTTTGCGAACGCCGACAAGAACCGCAAGGACCTGCGCGACGATTACCTCTCGGTCGAGCATCTTCTCTACGCGATGAACCAGCGAGTCGGGATCGGCAGCGACGAACTGCTCGAGGCGATCCGGCGCGTGCGCGGGTCGCACCGAGTGACTTCACCGAATCCCGAAGAGCAGTACCAAGCGCTCGAAAAGTACGGCCAGGACCTCACGGCACGTGCCCGCGAGGGGAAGATCGACCCCGTCATCGGCCGCGACGACGAAATTCGCCGCGTCATTCAGGTGCTGTCGCGGCGAACGAAGAACAACCCGGTTCT
>DAINNS010000210.1:0-2811 GCA_036735765.1 Ilumatobacteraceae bacterium
AGTCGGTGGCAATCTCGGTGAAGGGATCCAAAAATGACGGTCATCGCTGTTTTCGAAGTGCAGCCGAATCCGAACGCCACAGACGAACAGCGTCGAAACTACGACGAGTACAGAAGTCGCGTGCCGGCACTCATTGCATCGTTCGGAGGGAAGTTCCTAGTTCGTGCCGGCTCGGGTGAGGCAATCGAAGGCTCAGCAGCAGCGGCACGTTGGCATGTCATCGAGTTTCCCGATGCATCTGCCGCGAAGGCGTTCTGGTCATCTCCCGAGTACACCGCGCTGAAGCCGTTGCGAAAGGGTGCGGCCGAAGTACGCGCGGTGCTCGTCAGCCCGCCGTCGAACTGACGGTCGCGCGCTCGACCGAAGGACGGCACAGCCAAATCAAGGCAACGGGGAATGCCATTGCGGCTGCGAGTACCGGTTGTAGTTCTAGAGCATCGCCCGCGAAGCCGATGGCAGCGCCCGCGCACGCCCCGAGCGCGATCTGTGCCGACCGGAACGCACCAAGGGCCATGCCATCGCGACCGAAACGCTGCACTGCGAGCATGTTCGCGATGGGGCCCGTCGAACTGACGGCACCGGCGAAGATCGCTGCAAATGCATATGCGGGAAGCCCTGCAGGCAACAACACCCACGCGAGACCTGTTGCAATGAGTATCGCTCCGGTCCAACGGGCACTTGCATGTGGCCCGACCCGATCGGAGCTCGAGCCAGAGACCAATTTCGCAAGGATTGATAGCACGCGGCCGATTGCGAGGATTGCAGCCGCATCGGCAGCTGAGAGGTTCCATTCCTGAACCGCGAATGTCGTCAGAAAGGAGATCGTGCCGTATTGGCACATCGCACCAGCGGCACCAACCCATGTCGGCAGACTTGCTGCGCGACGCACCGACGACCACCCGGCACCTTCGGGGGCGACGTGCGGTGTCTTCATGAATAGTGCACCGACTGCGGCGGCAACGCCGCACATTGCAGAGATTCCGAACGCCCAACGCCAGCCGATTGATGCACCGAGTGCGCCGAGCAACGCTGCCGCCGTGAGACCGAGTGAATACGCGACGCCGTAGATTCCCATGGCGAAGCCTTTTCGGTTGGGTCCGGCGGCGATTCCTGCCGTCTGCAATCCGGCAGGGAAGAAGAGACCGGCGCCGGCGCCGAGGAGGCTTTGAGCCAATACGAGGACGGCAAAGTTTTGCGCGGTGGCCGCGATGACGGACCCCGTCGAGCTGACGATGAGCGCGAGGATGATCAGACGCTGTGCGCGGAATCGGCGCAGAAGCCAACCACCGACGAGGTTCATGACAGCAATGCTGAATGCGAGTACACCGAAGGCGATACCGCCGTCGGCCTCGGTGAGACCGAACTCCCGCGTGCTCTCGGGAAAGATCGGGCCGAGAACTTGTTCGCCGATGGTCGACGCGACGTAACTCACGCAGACGAGCGAGAAGACGACCCAGTTGATGCGCTCGGTTCGGGCGGTCACGACACGACCCCGATCACTTCATGTGCAAAGCGTTCGATCTCTTCGGTGCTGTAGGGGTGCCGAAGACTCAGGATGATGGTGTCGGCACCCGCTGCAACGTACGCCGCAACCTTGTCGACCACCTGTTGCGTCGAACCAGACAAAATGGCGGGACGTAGCGTTTCCCATCTGTCGCCGAACCGCACCGGAAGACTTTCTTCGTCGAAGCAGAGTCCGAGGCTCACGGTGCGTTCGATCGTCGCCGGGTCCCGGCCGACCGCTTCGGCATGACGTGTCAGGGCGGCGTTCTTCCGCGAAAAGTCAGTGAGAGTCGGCATTGCGAGGTTCCAACCATCGGCAATCACCGCCGTCGTAGGAATCGTTCGGCGCTCTCCGCCTCCGCCGATGAAGATTGGCAGGCGTGCCTGAATCGGCGCCGGTCGGACAACCTCGTCGAGCAGTCTGCGAATCTCTCGCGCCGACGAAGCGAGGAGTGCACTGCGGTCCGCCGCGGAGGGAAAGTCAAAACCGAACTTCCGGTATTCGTGTTCCAGGTATCCGGCGCCGAGGCCGACGACGGCACGACCCTGTGAAAGGTGGTCGATCGTTGCCACTGACTTCGCAATGACCGCGGGCGGTCGATACGAAACGTTGTAAACGAGACAGCCGACCCGAACTCTGCTGGTTGCAAGGGCGAGTGCCGTGTGCACGGCAACCGCCTCATGATTGTCACCGTCACCCGATGTCGCCTCGTCGGGTGTTGGTGCAACGAGCGGGGTCACGGGAACGAAGTGGTCCCAGACCGAAATCCAGTCGAAGCCTTGTGCCTCGGCCGTGGTCCACAACGACATCAAGCGGTCGACGGTGACATGTTGAAGAGGGGTGTGGATCCCGAATCGGAGGGCTCCGCGTGCTGCACCGCGGTTTGTTGTGGTGGTGTTCCCCTCCATCTCGCATACAGTATGCAAGACATCACCTGTAGGGGAGCCTCCGTTTTGCATCACAGTGACACCGTGCATCTCGACGACGAGGTCATCGCGGAACTTCTCGACCTCGAGTCCGTTCAGCGCGTCGTTTGGGAGGCTTTCGCCGCGCTCGGCCGCGGTGATGCAGCAACAACCCAGCGCGTGCGCGCGGTTGCGCCTCTTGGCATGGCAAGTGCGATGGCGGCTGTCGTTCCGCCTTATTCAGGTGGCAAGGTCTACGCCACGAAAAACGGTCAGTTCACATTCGTCAACGTCCTTTTCGATCTCGACGGACGATTCCTTTGCACGCTCGACGGTGATGTCCTGACCCGCTTCCGGACGCCAGCGGGCTGTTCTCTCGCGATCCGTGAAATGGCGCCGCCT
>DAINNS010000211.1:0-2804 GCA_036735765.1 Ilumatobacteraceae bacterium
CGGCCGAGGAAGAGGCCGCCGAGTTCATCAAGGCCAACGTCACCAAGCCGATGAGCGCCTACATCGCGGGTGTCACCGCGCCGGCCGGCAAGAAGATGGGCCATGCAGGCGCCATCGTCTCGGGCGGCAAGGGCACGGCACAGGGCAAGATGGACGCACTGCGCGCCGCCGGTGTGAAGGTTGGTCTCAACCCCACCGAGGCCGGCTCGTTGATGGCCGAAATCGTCAAGGGCCTGAAGTAATCCGAACAGAGTCGACAGTGCCCCGCGCCCTCCTCAGCGTCTTCGACAAGACGGGAATCGAGGAGTTTGCGCGGGGCCTTGTCGCGTGCGGGTGGGGCATCGTTTCCTCGGGTGGCACCGCGAAGACGCTGACCGACGCCGGCATTGTCGTCACCGACGTCGCCGAGATCACGGGCTTTCCCGCGATTCTCGATCATCGCGTGGTGACGCTGCACCCGAAGGTGCACGGCGGAATCCTTGCTGACACCTCGAAACCCGAACACGTTGCCGACATGGAGAAGTTCGGCATCGAAGCGTTCGATCTCGTTGTCGTGAGTCTCTATCCGTTCGCGTCGAAGCCCGGAATCGAACTGATCGACGTGGGTGGACCCGCGATGATTCGCGCGGCGGCAAAGAACTTCGCACGTGTCGGAGTCGTAGTCGACACGTCGCAGTACGCGGAGGTTCTCGACGAAATTCGCTCCGCTGGATCGTTGTCCGATTCGACACGCCGGACACTTGCGGCGCGTGCCTTCACCGCAACGCGTGACTACGACTCTGCGATCGTCGAGTGGATCACCGACGGCGCTTCGAAGTCGGTGCATCTCGAGCGCGTGGATACCTTGCGCTACGGGGAGAACCCGCACCAACAGGGCACGTTGTGGGACGTCGCCAATGCTCCGGGCTGGTGGCGCTCCGCACGGCAGCTGGGCGGCAAGGAGATGTCGTATCTCAACGTGTTCGACGCCGACGCCGCGTGGCGTCTCGCGAACCGTTTCGGTTCTCCTGCGGCCGTTGTCGTGAAACACGCCAACCCGTGCGGTGCAGCGACGGCATCGACCATCCACGACGCGTACGTACGCGCGCATGCGTGCGATCCCGTCAGTGCGTTCGGCGGCATCATTGCCCTCAACCGCGAGGTCGATGTGGCAACGGCAGCGTCGATCAGCGAGGTGTTCACCGAGGTCGTAGTTGCTCCGTCGTACGTGGCCGACGCGCTGGCACTGCTGCAGACGAAGAAGAACCTTCGCATCATCGCCGCGGACCGTCCGCCCGTGGGTGGCACCGAATTGCGCAGTGTCAGTGGGGGAGTGTTGGTGCAGGACACCGATCCCGTCGACGACGACCCTTCGACGTGGAGGGTTGTCAGCGACCGTCAGCCGACACCAGAGCAGTTGAACGAGGCATCGTTCGCCTGGCAGGTGTGCGCAGCGGTGAGCTCCAACGCGATCACGATCGCAAAAGATTCTTCCGCGGTGGGCATCGGTGGCGGCCAGCAGAACCGACTCGACGCTGCGCGTCTGGCGACCGAACGCGCGGGTGAACGGGCACAGGGTGGTGTCGCCGCGAGTGACGCGTTCTTCCCGTTTCGTGACGGCCTCGACATGCTCGCCCGGGCGGGTGTCAGCGTGGTGGTCGAACCGGGCGGCAGCGTGCGCGACGACGAGGTCATCGCTGCGGCGAACGAGCACGGAATCGTGCTGATCTTCACGGGTATGCGCCACTTCCGTCACTAAACTCGCAGGAAATGGCCCGCATCACCGACCTCCTCGCTGCGGGGCGCACCTTCTCCTTCGAGTTCTTTCCCCCGAAGACTGATGCCGCCCAGTTGTCGCTCGGTCGCACCATTGCCGAACTCGAGGGGTTGAACCCCGCGTTCGTTTCGGTCACCTACGGTGCCGGCGGCAGCACGCGCGAACGCACACGCGACCTCGTCGTGTGGATGCGCAAAGAGACGAACATCTCGCCGATGGCCCACCTCACCTGCGTGGGCCACACACGTGCCGACATCGATGCAATCCTCGACACCTACCAGTCGGCCGGCATCGAGAACATCCTCGCGCTCGGCGGCGACCCGCCCACCGACCCCGCCGACGTTCGGCCCAGCGACTATGCCTACGCTCTCGACCTCGTCGAACACCTCCGCGATCGCGGAGCCTTCAGCATCGGTGTCGCCGCGCACCCCGAGGGCCACCCGCGCAGTGCGTCGCGTGTCGACGACCGCCGTTTCCTCGCCGACAAGCTGCGTCTCGCCGACTTCGCCATCACCCAGTTCTTCTTCGAGGCCGAGCACTACGTGCGCATGGTCGAGGAACTTGCAGCGCTCGGTGTCACCAAACCCGTGATCCCCGGCATCATGCCCGTCACCAACCGTGGCCAGGTCCAACGCATGGCCGAGCTCTCGGGTGCGGTGTTCCCCGCGTGGCTGTCTCAGCGTCTCGACGGTGTCGACGATCCCGAAGAGGTGCGTCGTATCGGAGTCGATGCAGCCACCGAACTGTGCGCGGAACTTCTCGCCGCCGGTGCACCCGGTCTGCACTTCTACACACTCAACCGATCCACCGCGACCCGCGAGATCTACGCCAACCTGGGTCTGCCGGTTTCGTAGGGCGCGGTTCGATGTCGGACGCCGCATCCCCGCAGTCCGTACAGGACTCGACGGCGGAAATTCGCGCACGTGCAGTGGTCCCGTACCTGCCCGGCCTCGACGGTCTGCGTGCCGTCGCCGTCGTCGCCGTCATCTTTTATCACGCCAACCACACGTGGCTTCGTGGCGGCTTCCTCGGCGTCGAAGTGTTCTTC
>DAINNS010000212.1:0-2797 GCA_036735765.1 Ilumatobacteraceae bacterium
GTGTACGGCACCGGCGAACGGCCCACCGTTCTCACCATCAAGGAAGGCGACCATCGCCATCTGTCGGCCATGCACTTCTCGTGTGCCGCGGAACGCGACATCGCCGACATCGCCAAGCGCCTCGAAGGTCTTGGCGTCACCGCACGAACCACTGCGACGACGCTCGACTGCACCGATCCCGTGCTCGGCCACGCCATCCGCATCGAGGTTGGCACACCCACACCGCTCGCGGCTCCGGCACCTCGACCGGGCAACCAACCCGGTAGTCGCACGCGCTGGAATTCTCGCGCCGCGTCGATCGACCCAGCGAAACGGCGTCCGGTGCGTCGACTCGGCCACGTGGTTCTGGGCTCACCGCAGATCGAGAAGTCGACGGCGTTCTACTTCGACGGCCTCGGTTTCCGCATCAGCGACCAGTTCATCGGCGCAAACGCGACTTTCGGACGTGTCGAAACCGACCACCACAACTTGCTGATCCACCGCGCCCGTGTCGGGTTCCTCAATCACTACGCACTCGAAGTCGACGACTTCGACGCCGTCGGAGAAAACGGCACCGCGGTTCTCGCCGAACTTCCCGATTCACACATCGTCGGTGTCGGCCGCCACCTCGTGGGGTCGAACATCTTCTGGTACATGCGCGACCCCTCGGGCAACATGTTCGAGTTCTTCGCCGACATGGACCACATCAACGACGACGAGGCATGGGCGAAGAACGTGCGACGCGACAACTGGGCCGCGCCCGAAAACCCGGCACCCGTCGAAGCCTGGGGCCCACACCCGACGGAACTCTTCACCGCGGTCCCCGACATCGAGGAAATTGCCACAGCCCGAGCGAAGCGAGGGCTGCCGTAACAGGGTCTAGGCGGGCGTGAGTTCGTAGCGAATCGGCAACGACTTCACGCCACCAACGAGCGACGTACGTGACGTCGGTGCATCCCCCGCCAGTTCCACGCGCGCCAGACGCGGAATCAGTCGACCGAACAGCGAACGCAGTTCGTTTCGGGCCAGTTGCGCGCCCAGACAGAAATGCGGCCCGTATCCGAACGCAACGTGCTTGTTCGCGTTCGCGCGGCGGATGTCGAAGCGCTGCGGGTCGGGAAACACCTTGGGGTCGAGGTTCGCCGCCTTGTACGACAGGTAGATACGGTCACCCGCGCGCAGTTGCTGTCCCGCGAGAACGATGTCTTCACTCACCGTGCGCATGAAGTGGCGCACCGGTGTGGCCCGACGGATGATCTCTTCGATCGCGTTCACCAGCAACGCCGGATCAGCGCGCAGTTCGGCGAGTGCCTCGGGATGGCGAGCCAGCAGTTCCATGCCACCAGCCATCGCGTACGACGTGGTGTCGTGACCGGCCGTCGACACGATGATGTAGTAACCCATCATCTCGGTGTGGGGCAGCGGACACCCGTTCACCTCACCGTTGGCGATCGCGCTCGCGAGATCGTTCGTCGGCTTCGCGCGCCGGTCATTCGTCAACGCCTCGAAGTAGGCGAAGAAATCGGCGATCACGGCCTCGCGCACCTCGGGTGATGCCGGCGCGCGACGCAGGTCGGGGTCTTCCTGGCCGAACAGTTCCTGCGTCAGCCGCAGCATGCGTTGGTAATCAGCCTCGGGTAGACCGAGCATCTCGAGAATCACCTCGAGCGGATACGGCAGGGCGATCTCGCGCACGAAGTCGCATTCGCCGCCGAGGTCGGCCATCTTCTCCACCGAACGTTTCGACAGATCCTCCAACTTCGCATCGAGCCGCCCGAGGCTGCCCGGCTTGAAGAAGTCGGTGCCCAACCGGCGGTACGCCGCGTGTTCGTCACCGTCCATGTGAATCAGCGCTTTGAGGTCGCGCTGACGTTTGGCCTCTTCTTCGATCGTGCCGATGACCGGTCGCGGTGCATTGCGGAAGACGCGCGTATTGCGCTCGACGTCCATCAACGTCGCGTGATCGATGACGGCCCAGAACGGTGCGTAGCCCGGCGTTTCGACGCGATGCATCGGACCCGCTGCGTGCAGGCGCAGCGCCGCGGCTTCCCATGCCGCCATATCGGCCCATCCCGCCGCGTTCGTGAAGAGATCCGTCATCACCAGCCCCCCGACTGTGCTTTACTTGTCAAGTGGCAAGTATCACGGAACAGACTAGGTTGGCGCAAGTGACAAGTAATTCGCCCGGTCGTGGTCGGCCGAAACTGCACTCCGACGAGCAGATCCTCGAGGCGGCACTCCGCATGTTCGCCACCCACGGCTACGACGGGATGTCGCTGCGCTCGTTGAACCGTGAGCTCGGCCTGAGCCACAGCGCCATCCACCAGCGCTTCGGCACGAAGGAAGACCTCTACAAGGCCGTCATCGACCACGAGTTTGGGGCGATGTTCAGCGAGATCCGCAACCACCTGCGTGCGCTCCCCCGCCCCGACACGCCACTCGCCGAACTTCAATCGCAGTTCAAGGCGTTCCTCATCGTGTCGAGCAAGCACCCCTACCTCAATCGCCTCATGAACAACGAGGGCCTCGAAGACTCGTGGCACCTCGACCACATCTACAAGAAGTACGTGCAGCCATCGCTCGCCCCGATCCGCAAGTTGATGGACGACCTCGCGAAGAAAGGTGTCATCAAGCCCACCGCGGTGCGCACACCGTTCTTCCTCGTCGCGCACGGCGCGGCGGCCATCTACACGCTGCACGCACTGTCGGCGAAGTTCAATTCCGCTGATGGCCCGTTCGATGTCGACGCACTTGCCGACGACGCCGCCTGGCTGATCGTCAACGGCATGCGCCGTTGAGCAACAGCACAGTCAACGGC
>DAINNS010000213.1:0-2781 GCA_036735765.1 Ilumatobacteraceae bacterium
CGTGTTGCGCGCCGCGGCGTACGCCCGCGAGAAGGCCGGCAACGACGCCGTTGCGAGTCTCTACACCGCGGTCGGCACCTCGCTGCACAACAACGGCAACCGCGAGGGCTTCGTCGAGAACACGACCTACTACCTCGTCGATGTGTTGTCGCGTGCGGGCCTCGACCCCGATTGGGCGAACGGCGCCGACAACGAAGATTTCGACGCGATTCTGCGCGAAGAGACCAGCCTCGCCTTCTCGCGCACGGGCAAGGGCGTCGGCACGCCGATCCTCACCTTCAAGCCCGGCCAGGCGAACGAGGGCAGCTTCTTCGGACCCGTCATCTCGAAGGCGCCGCGTGGCGCCGAAGCCCTGAAGTTGTGGGACGCGATCGAGACGCTGGCGACAACATCGGGCATGGCGGAACTGAAGCGTTCGCTGCGTTCCGCACCGACATTCGACTGAAAACACCGACCGTTCATTCGGCGTAGTGTCTCCCTCGGGGGGTCGCATGTCGCAGGTCGTCGAGAACGAATTCGCATCGTTGTTGCCGGAGGGTGACGTTCACCCGTACCGCACCGGGGCGTGGCGGCCCCAGACGAAGGAGTGGACGGCGACGGCGATCGCCGTCGAGGGGAGGATCCCCGACGACTTCGCGGGCACGTACCTGCGCAACACCGAGAACCCGTTGGTGCCGGGAGTCGGGCGTTACCACCCCTTCGACGGCGATGGGATGATCCACTCGATCACTTTCGGCAACGGTGAGGCGACCTACCGCAACCGTTTCGTGCGCACGAAGGGCCTCGCAGCCGAGTTGGAGCACGGCGGTCCGCTGTGGGCGGGTCTGGCTGAATCGCCGAAGAAGGCGTTGCGTACCGATGGTTGGGGCGCGCGCACGCGCATGAAGGATGCGTCGTCGACCGACGTGGTGGTACATCGCGGCATTGCGCTGTCGAGTTTCTACCAATGCGGCGACTTGTACCGGCTCGACCCGCGCACGCTCGACGACATGGGCACCGAGTCGTGGAACGGTGCGTTCCCCGTCGAGGGCGTGTCGGCCCACACCAAGGTGGATGAAGCGACGGGGGAGCTGTTGTTCTTCAACTACTCGACGGCCGCGCCGTACATGCACTACGGAGTCGTGTCGGCCGCGGGTGAACTCGTTCACTACGTCGACGTGCCGTTGCCCGGCCCGCGACTGCCACACGACATGTGCTTCACCGAGAACTTCGCGATCCTGAACGACTGTCCGTTGTTCTGGGACGAGGATCTCTTGAAAAAGGACGTGTACGCGAACCGCTACCACCGCGACATGCCGATGCGGCTCGGTGTCATTCCGCGAAGGGGTACGTCGTCCGAGGTGAAGTGGTTCGACTGCGATGCCACCTACGTGCTGCATTGGATCAACGCCTTCGAAGACGGCGATGAAGTCGTGGTCGACGGCTACTTCCAGTACGACCCGTCGCCCACGTTGCCACCCGACGCCACGATCGACGAGCGGTTGTTCCGTTATCTCGATCTCTACGCGATGCAGTCACGGCCGTACCGTTGGCGGCTGAACATGCGCACCGGCGCGGTGAAGGAGGGCCCACTCAGCGACACCATCACCGAGTTCGGCGTCATCAATGGTGCTGTCGGGGGACGCAAATATGACACCACGTATTGCGTCATCCCCACCGAGGGTTGGTTCATGTTCGAGGGGTTGATCCGCCACGACATTTCGACGGGTCGCGAGACACGTTTCCATCTGCCCGAGGGCGAGTACTGCAGTGAAGCTGTGTTTGCACCGCGCATCGGTGCCACCGCCGAGGACGACGGCTACGTCATCACCTTCACGATCGATGTCCCGAACGACCGCAGCGACTGCGCGATCTTCGATGCGCGTGACATCGCGGCAGGTCCGGTTGCGCGCGTGCGTCTGCCCGAACGAATCTCCAGCGGCACGCACGCCTGCTGGACGAACGCGGCCTGACCTAATTCTGCAGGTCGGAGATCACCCGGCGCCAGCGCTCGGGGTCGCTCTTGTACGGCGCGTAGAAACTGATGCGCTGGATGACGTCGTCGTAGCGACGCTTCAGTTCCGGAGCAACCTGCTCGGGTGAGCCGACGACCGCGAAGGTGTTCAGGATCTCGTCGTTGATGAGGTTGCCCATCTCGACCCACTTGCCCTGCTTGGACAGCGAGTTGAGCTCCTCTTGCAGGCCACCCCATCCGTGGATGTCGAGTACTCCGCGGTATGCGGGGGTCGACCCGTAGAAGGCGATTTGTTGGCGCGTGCCCGCGGCCGCCTGGCCCATTTCGGCCTCGTTGTTGCCGGTGACGATGAACGACGGACCGACGATCTCGAATCCGTCCATGGTCTTGCCGGCCTTCGCTCGGCCACGGGCGAGTGCCGGCAGCGTGACTTCACGCAGGTACTTCTCGGTGGTGAAGCCGTGGCAGATGAAGCCGTCGCACACTTCACCGGCGACCTCGGTCATCAACTCACCGACGCCGGCGAGGAAGATCTTCGGGGTGCCGAAGCCGGCGAGGTCGGCGCGGTCGGGAGTGAAGAACGGTGTCATCAGGGTGTGGGTGTAGAAGTCGCCACGGAAGTTGAGCGGCGTGCCGTTTTCCCAGGTGTCCCAGATCGCGCGGATCGCCATGATCATCTCGCGCATGCGGGCGGCGGGGCTGCTCCACTCCATGCTGAAACGCTTGGTGATGTGTGGCTTGATTTGGCTGCCGAGGCCGAGAATGAAGCGACCCTTCGAATACGACTGCAGGTCCCAGCCGATGTTGGCGAGGGTCATCGGGTTGCG
>DAINNS010000214.1:0-2781 GCA_036735765.1 Ilumatobacteraceae bacterium
CGCGGCGAACACTTCGAATGCGTCGACAATCATCTCGCGCTCGGCGGCCGCATGCTCGAAGTGCGCACACCTCTCGCGCGTTATGCGGATGTGTTCGTTCCGTTGCACGGTCGACACCAGGGTGACAATGCAAGCGCGGCGATCGCCGCCGTCGAGGCCTTCTTCGGTCACGCGATCGACAGGGAAGTGCTCGAAGAGGGTTTGAACTCCGTCGTGATGCCCGGCAGGTTCGAGGTCGTTCATCACCAACCTCTCGTCATCATCGACGGAGCACACAACCCGGCGGGAGCTGATGTGTGCGCGGAGGTTTTCTTCTCCGACTTCGATCCGGTGGGTGCGCGTCGACTCGTCGTCGGAACGTTGCGCAGTCGTGATCCGTATGCGTTGTTGTCGGCGTTGCGCGCCGACGAATTCGACCAGGTGATCTGTTGCACCGCGCCGAGTCCGCGGGGCCTACCCGCCGGCGACCTTGCGGAGGTCGCGCGATCGATGGGGTGCGACGACGTCGTGGTGCGTGAATCGGTTGCGGCCGCCATCGACCGTGGTCTCACCGATGCAAACGCCGACGACGCCGTTCTCGTCACCGGATCGCTGTACGTCGTTGGCGAGGCGAGAGGGCATCTTTCCCGGGTCTTGCCGTAGGCTTCTCGGAATGTCGAACAGAACCCTCGTCTTGTTGAAGCCCGACGCAGTCGAACGCGGACTCGTCGGAAACATCCTCTCGCGTTTCGAAACCAAGGGCCTGAAGATCGTGGCGATGGAGCTGCGCAAGCTCGACTCGGCAATTCTCGCCCGCCACTACGAAGAGCACCAGGGCAAGGGCTTCTACAACGACCTCGTCGCATTCATGTCGCGCAACCCCGTCGTTGCGCTGGTTGTCGAAGGCCCCGAAGACACCTGGGAGATCGTGCGCAACATGATGGGCGCAACCAACCCGCGCACTGCGGCTCCCGGCACCATTCGTGGCGATCTCGGCACCATCTTCACCGAGAACCTCGTGCACGGCAGCGATTCGGCCGACTCGGCGGCGCGAGAGATCAAAATCTTCTTCCCGTCTCTGTAACGTCAACCTCGACGAAGCCGGAACGCAGGAGGTCACCAGTTGGCTGGCGGAAACCCACTCGGACTCGGCCGCGACATCGCGATCGACCTCGGCACTGCTAACACACTCGTGTACGTGCGCGGCCAGGGCGTGGTGCTGAACGAGCCGTCGATCGTCGCCGTCGACATGCGCGACGGCAAGCCGGTGGCAGTCGGCTGGGAGGCAAAGCGGATGCTCGGCCGCACGCCGGCACACATCACGTCCGTTCGTCCGCTGAAAGACGGTGTGATCGCCGACTTCGAGGTGTGCGAAAAGATGTTGCGCTACTTCATCCAGCAGGTGAATTCCAGCCGTTGGAACAGGCCCCGCATGGTGATCTGCGTTCCTTCGGGTATCACGGGAGTCGAACAACGCGCAGTGCAGGACGCCGCCGAATACGCAGGTGCCCGCAAACCCGTGCACATCATCGAAGAGCCGATGGCCGCGGCCATCGGGGCGGGCATTGCGGTGCACGAACCTGCGGGAAACATGATCGTCGACATCGGTGGTGGCACCACCGAGGTGGCCGTCATCTCCCTGGGCGGCATCGTCGTGGCCCAGTCGGTGCGTGTCGCTGGCGATGAGATCACCGAGGCCATCGGCGACTACGTGAAGAAGGAATTCGGACTCGACATCGGCGAGAACACCTGCGAAGAAATCAAGATCCAGATGGGCTCGGCTTGGCGATTGGAAGAGGAGGTCACCGCCGACATCGGAGGCCGCGATTCGTTGTCGGGTCTGCCGCGTCGTATCGAGCTCACCACGGAACACGTGCGCGAGGCGATTGCTGAGCCGATCACCGCGATCGTCGACGCCATCAAGTCGACCCTCGACCGCACGCCACCCGAGCTGGCCGCCGACATCATGGAGAACGGCATCGTCCTGTCGGGCGGAGGTGCGTTGCTCGCCGGACTCACGCAACGCGTGACGCACGAAACCGGAATGCGCGCGGTCGTCGCCCCCGACCCGTTGTACGCGGTGGTTTTGGGCTCGGGACAGGCGCTCGAGAACATCGAGGCGATGCGCGGTCTCCTCACCCAAACGGGAATCGACTGAGGAGCAGTTCCTCTTCGTGCAGTCCTTCACACGTCGGCGCATGATCGTCGTGCTTCTGCTCACCTCGATCCTGCTCGTGACGCTCGACCTGCGTGACAGCGGATTCGTGTCGGGCGTGCGCGACACGTTCGGCACGGTGTTCCGTCCGGTCGAGCGTCTCACCAACGTCGTCACCAAGCCCGTGTCGAACGCGTGGCGAGGTGTACTCGACTACGGAGAGCTACGGAAGGAAAACCTGGCGCTGAAGGACCTGTTGGTGAAACAAGAGGGCACGGCCATCGCTGCGGCGGCCAGCGTGCGCGAAGCACAGGAACTTCTGGCCCTGAACGGCCTGCCCACGCTCGCCGGCATCGACAGTGTGACGGCCCAGATTGTCGGTCAGTCCCCGTCGAACTTCTCGCAGACCTTCGAACTGAACCGCGGCAAATCGAGCGGAATCCGCGTGGGCATGACGGTCACCAACGGTGCAGGTCTCGTCGGCAAGATCACCGACGCGACCCTGGAACGATCGGTCGTCATGTTGGCAACCGACCCCGAATACGCGATCGCGGTCAAGGTGGGCAACTGTCCCGCCAACGCGACGACCACCACCGCGGCGACAACCACGACGTCGCTTCCCGCCGAAACCACCACGACGGCCGCCG
>DAINNS010000215.1:0-2751 GCA_036735765.1 Ilumatobacteraceae bacterium
TGTTGTTCATCGTCGGTCTCTTGGCACTCGGTCTCGACGGAGCGGTGCACATCGCAGTCGCCGTCCTGATCCTCGCTCGCGAGATCGGTGTCGGTCTGATGATGGTGATCGCGACGGCATTCGGCATGGAACGTTTTGCCGTCACCTACCTGGGCAAGTGGGCGACCTTCGTCCTGATGTTCGCGGTTCCCGCCCTCACGCTGTCGACGTCGGGAATTGCCTTGGAACCCCTCTTCCAGTTGGTCGGATGGGTGCTCGTCGTGCCCGGCCTGGCCCTGAGTTGGCTGACCGCGGTTCAATACGTGCCGAAAGTGCAAGAGCATCTCCGCGCCGGCCGGAAGCGCCGAACTACGGTATGAGCCATGAAGGTGCCCGCTGATCTTGTTTACAGCTCCGACCACGAGTGGATCCGCCGCAACGGCAGCACCGTGAGAATCGGCATCACCGATTACGCCCAAGATGCACTCGGCGACGTGGTCTTTGTCCAGGTTCCCTCGGTCGGCGTGTCAGTGGCGAAGGGGCAGTCGTTCTCCGAGGTCGAGAGCACAAAGTCGGTGTCCGACATCTACGCGCCGGTTTCGGGCACGGTCACCGCGGTCAACGACGCACTGGGTTCGACACCTGAACTGGTGAACTCCGACCCGTACGGTGAGGGCTGGATCTGCGAGATCGAGATCAGCAACGAGGCGGATTTCGGCGACTTGCTCGACGCGGCCGGCTACAGCGCATTGACGGGAGCGTAGGTCGCCCGTGTCCTACGTGTACTGCAACCGCTGTGCCCACAGGAACCCGCCACAGGCGGCGTTTTGCAGTGTTTGCGGGGCGGTTCTCGACAGCGCCACGGATCGAACGATCACCCTCACGCGGGTCGACGCCCTCCAGGATTCACCGGGCCATGCCGACGACGTGGTGTTCCGCACCTCGGAACTTCCGATCGGTGGGGCGGTTCTCGTCTCGCGCACCGGCGAGCAGTACGGCGACAGGTTTCCCCTCGGAATCGGCACGACGAACATCGGTCGTCACCCGAACTCCGACGTCGTCCTCGACGACATCACCGTGTCGCGACGCCACGCACAGGTGGTCTTCAGCGAGGGATCGTACGTGGTTCGTGACGTCGGTTCATTGAACGGCACGTACGTCAATCAACAACGCACGGATGAAATGCGGCTCTACCACGGCGACGAAGTTCAGATCGGCAAGTTCCGCCTCGTCTTCTTCGACCGATCGGAGTGAACATGGCCGAGCGCGCGTACAAGAGCATCGGTGAGGTTCTCGGCCTCCTCCTCGAGGAGTTTCCGAACGTGACGATCTCGAAGATCAGGTTCCTCGAGAGTCAGGGTTTGATCGAGCCCGAGCGCACTCCGTCGGGCTACCGCAAGTTCACCGACGACGAGGTCGAACGACTGCGCTACATCCTGCGCGAGCAGGAGACGAATTATCTGCCGTTGCGAGTGATTCGGGATCGCCTCGACGAATCGGGGGCCATTCCCCGGGACCCAACCTCACCGACATCCTTGCCGCCGGCGTTGCGCAACCAGACCGTCGGAGATGTCAGTCGCGAGCTCGCCCGCATCCACAAGTTGAACGTCGGGCCCAGCGACGACACGGGCGCCATCGACGAGAGCACGGAGATCGAGATCGATCCCGTGGTCCTCGCGGAGTCCGAGCGGTTGCACCCTGCGTCACGTCGCGCGCCGCAAAAGCCACCGGCGAAACCGGTCGCGGCGGTCGTGGCGCCGATCTCGGCGCCTTCGGGCGGTCCGGTCTCGCTCGAGGACCTCTGTGAGCTGAGTGGCCTCTCCGCAGCGGACCTGAGGTCGCTCGAACAGTTCGGCCTCATGTCGTCACGTCAGGTCGGGGGAGACACTTTCTACGAGGCTTCGGCGCGTGAGGTGGCTGTGCTGGCAAAGGGGTTTCTCGACCTCGGCATCGACATCCGTCATTTGAAGTCGTGGCGTCTTGCGGCAGAAAAAGAGGCTGCGCTCTTCGAGCAGCGCCTGATGCCGCTGTTGCGTCAGAAGAACCCCGAAGCCCGCTCACAGTCGGTGGAAATGCTGGCAACGCTCGTGTCGCTGGCGGGTGACCTTCGTCGCGTTCTCGTGCAACAAGCCGTCGGCCAATTCATCGAGCCGCGTCAGTAAGTAACCTGTCGGCGATGGGTGACGTCGCGCGGGTCGAGGTGGTCGGTCTTCGGGTCGAACTGCCGTCGAACCAGCCCGTGTTGGTGTTGCGCGAAACCGAGGGTCGGCGTCGTGTTCTGACGATCTACATCGGCGGTCCCGAAGCGAGTGCGATCCACACCGCGCTCGAGGGCACGCAGCCCCCACGTCCGCTTACGCATGACCTGTCGGTTCTGCTGATCGACGCCCTTGCCGCGAAGTTGGACCGTGTCATCGTGACCGAGATCCGCAACGAAACCTATTTCGCAGAGCTCGTCCTGCGGACTGCGGCCGGTGAGGTTGGGGTGTCGGGCCGGCCATCGGATGCCGTAGCCCTTGCCTTGCGGGCCGACGCTGGCATCTTTGCGTCGGTCGACCTGCTCGATGAGGTGGGCCGCGAGGTGCCCGAGGATTCCCCCGAAGACGAGGAAAGCGAAGAGGCCGTGGTCGACGAATTCAGGGATTTCCTCGATTCGATTTCGCCCGAAGACTTCTCCGATCCGACGTCATAGACTCACCCTCATGGGAGAGGGGTTCAGCGGCACGAAGGCCGCGCAGATTGGTTTTAGCGGCACGAAGGCCGCGCAGATTG
>DAINNS010000216.1:0-2738 GCA_036735765.1 Ilumatobacteraceae bacterium
GTCGGGCAATGTGGGCCGAGACGTTCGATTGCACCGTGCCAAGGGTCCGGGCAGCCCCGGAGAACGACCCCTGCTCGGCAATGGCCACGAGGCTGGAGAGTTGGCGCAGCTCCACGTGTGATGCCTATCACAAAAAAAGATGACAAGTATCACTCCGTTCGTCTTGAGTGTTCACACACCCTCATGGCAAGATAGAGACACAACAGCAAAGCCCTTCCCCCAAGGGCGATGCGAGAACCACACTCGGTCCCCCACCGAGGGTTCGAAAGGTTGAGAGGCCCCGCGTCCCCCACGCGGGGCCTTTCCCGTTCTGGGGACGGGAGTCGGCTCGAAAGGCTCGTACAGTGCCGCCATGGCCGGTGCAGCCTTCTTCGATCTCGACCGCACGTTGTTGGGCGAGGCATCCGGTCCGGTGTTGTCGCGAGCGTTGCGTGGTGCCGGAATTGGTGGAGCCGAGTTTCCACTCGAACCACTTCTCTACAAGGTCTTCAACACCGTCGGTGAAACGCTGCCGAGCATGGTTCTCGCGCGTCAGGGCGCGGCGATCCTCGCAGGAACGCGACAGCACGACGTGCGCGAGGCCGCCTCGGGTGCGGTGCACGGTCTGCGCTCGTTGTTGCAGCCCTACGCCGCACAAGTGATGGAGGCACACCGCGCGGCGGGCGACCGCATCGTCATGGCGACGACGACGCCCTACGACTTCATTCTTCCGTTTGCGCAGGCTCTCGGGTTCGACGACGTCATCGCAACGAAGTTCGCCGTCGACGCGGATGGTCGTTACACGGGCGAGCTCGACGGTCCGTTCGTGTGGTCGCAGGGCAAGTTGAATGCAGTGAAGGCATGGTCGGCTGCGAATGGGGTGTCGTTGGCCGAGAGCACCGCGTATTCCGACAGTTTCTACGACGCGCCGTTGCTGTCTGCGGTGGGCACCCCGTACGCGGTGAACCCGGACCCGCGTTTGTCGTTGCTCGCGGCGGCGCGCCGTTGGCGTGTGAAGAACTTCGATGTTGCCGACGGGATCTCCAAGGTGCCGGTGGTCGGTCTGGAAGTGCAGCGTCTGGCGCTCGCTCTCACGCGACCCACCACGTTTCCGTTCGCTCGTTTCAAGTTGTCGGGAATCGACAACATTCCGCGCACTGGTCCGGCGATTCTCGTCGGAAACCACCGCAGTTACTTCGATGTCGCCGCGGTCGCAATGGCCGTCGCGCGCTCGGGCCGAACCGTCAGATTTCTCGGCAAGAAGGAAGTCTTCGACGCTCCGATCATCGGTCAGATCGCTACCGCCATGGGGGGCATTCGTGTCGACCGTGGTACGGGAAGCGACGAACCGCTGCTCGCCGCCGCGGACGCGTTGGCGGTTGGTGAGATGGTCGCGATCATGCCGCAGGGAACGATTCCGCGCGGTCGCGCCTTCTTCGACCCGGTGCTGAAGGGAAAGTGGGGCGCGGCGCGCCTCGCCTCGCATGCGCGGGTTCCCGTGATTCCGGTCGGACTGTGGGGCACCGAAGAAGTGTGGCCGCGCTGTTCGCGCATACCGAACGTGTTGAACATCACGAAACCACCTTTGGTGCGCGTGACGGTCGGACCGTCGGTGGCGTTGACCTACGACGACGTCGATGCAGACACGACGCGCATCATGAACGCGATCATGAATCTCTTGCCCGACGAATCCCGGTGGGCGGTCGAGCCGACGGACGAACAAATCCGTCGGGCATCGCCACCCGCATCATCGAAGAAGAAGTAGTCGTTACTTCTTCGCCACTTTTTGGCGCACGATGTTCAACGCCGAGCCGGCCTTGAACCATTCGACCTGCTCGGGGCTGAAGGTGTGCTTCGCCTCGAACTCGATCTTCGTGCCGTCGGGCTTCGTGATGACGCACTTCACGTTCTTGTCGGGAACCGGCGGCAGGCCGAGCACGCTGATGCGGTCGTCTTCGCCGATGAGGTTGTACGTGTCGGGGTCGGCGAAGGTCAACGGAACCATGCCCTGCTTCTTCAGGTTGGTTTCGTGGATTCGCGCGAACGAGCGAGCGAAGATCACGACGCCACCACGGAAGCGCGGCTCCATCGCCGCGTGCTCGCGCGATGAGCCCTCGCCGTAGTTCTGGTCACCGATCGCGCACCACTTGATGCCGGCCTGCGAGTAACGCTTGGCGATGTCGGGGTACGAACGTGTGCCGCCGTCGGTGATGTCCTTGCCCTCGCCGACCGCGTCGTTGTACGCGTTCACGGCGCCGATGAAAAGGTTTCCCGAGATGTTCTCGAGGTGACCGCGGTACGTGAGCCACTTGCCCGCCGCCGAGATGTGGTCGGTGGTGCACTTGCCCTTGGCCTTCATGAGCACGGGAAGGTCGATGTAATCATTTCCGTCCCACGCGGAGAATGGTTCGAGCAACTGCAGGCGATCCGACGTCGGCGACACTTCGACCTTGATGTTGTCGCGCTCTGCGGGCGGGGCGGTGAATGTGTTGCTGCCCGGGTCGTAACCCTTCGACGGAAGCACTTCGCCGACCGGCGGATCGAGGCGCACCTCGGTGCCATCGGGTGCGGTGATGGTGTCGACCGTCGGATCGAAGTCGAGACGACCCGACAGCGCGATGGCGATGACGGTGTCGGGGCTGGTGACGAACGACAGCGTGTTCGCCGAACCGTCGGCGCGCTTCGGGAAGTTACGGTTGAACGAGTTGACGATGCTGTTCGGCTTCGCCGTCTTGTCGGCTGCGCGCTCCCACTGGCCG
>DAINNS010000217.1:0-2733 GCA_036735765.1 Ilumatobacteraceae bacterium
AACCCACAACGGTTTTCGAGACCGTCCCATTCGGCCGCTCTGGCACCCTTCCGTCGGGGGACGCTATCGGCGTTCGGCGAAGAATTCCGACAGGAGAACCGAACACTCCGCGGCAAGTACGCCGTGGCGGAACGGCGGATTGTGGTTCAGCCGCGGGTCGGCGCACACGTTGTAGAGACTCGATGTGGCACCAGCCTTCAGGTCGGCGGCGCCGAACACCAAGCGTCCGATGCGTGCGTTCAGCAGGGCACCGGCACACATGACACACGGCTCGAGGGTGACGTACAGCGTGCAGTCGTCGAGTCGCCAGCGGCCCAAACGCGCGGCGGCGTCGCGCAAGGCCAGAACCTCGGCGTGGGCCGTCGGGTCACCCAACTTCTCACGTTCGTTGTGCCGCGAAGCGATGATCTCTCCGTTGTGCACCACAACCGCACCAACGGGGACGTCGCCGTGGGTCAGCGCCATCCGCGCCTCACCCAACGCGTCACGCATCGCGCTTTCGTCGGCTGCGGGATCGACGCTTGACATTTCGTTTGACGGCATGTTCGGCAATGTAGTCAAGGAAGCGACGGTGTTACGTTTCGTTCATGGGTGAGGCACTTCCGACGATCGACCTGGCCCCTTTCGCCCGTGGGGCTGGACCGTCGACCGAGGCCGACGAACAGGCTCGCCTTCTCGACGACACGTTTCGCGAGACGGGGTTCATCCTGGCTGCGAACCACGGCGTCAGCGCATCCACCAAGTCGAAAATGCTCTCTGCAGCACGCGCCTTTTTCGATGAACCCGTCGAGCAAAAGAATTCGATCGCCATCGGCAAGTCAAACTGCCACCGCGGATACGTGGGCATCGCAACCGAGACGCTCGACGACAAGAACACAATGGCCGGTGATCTCAAGGAAACGCTCGACACCGGCGTCGACCATCCGGCTGATCATCCCGAAGTGATCAAGGGGACGCCGTTGCACGGTCTCAACCAGATGCCGTCGACACCCGGATTCAAGGCCGCGTACGACGCCTACTTCGCCGAAGCGGTCGACGCCGCCGAACGGATGATGCGTGCAATGGCGACAGCTCTCGATCTTCCGATCGAGCACTTCATGTCACTCGGCGACACGATCTACAACCTGCGCCTCATCCACTACCCGAAACAGGAGACCGTCGCTCCGATTCCCGGTCAGATGGGCTGCGGTGCTCACACCGACTACGGGTCGATCACCCTGCTCTCCGACGACGGAGTGGGTGGTCTGCAGGTGATGAAGCGCGGCGGCGAATGGATCGACGTCGGGATACCCACCGATCATCTCGTGGTCAACATCGGCGACCTCATGGCGATCTGGACGAATGATCGATGGGTGTCGAATCCGCACCGCGTGATCAATCCCCGCCAGACGGACCGCTATTCGATTCCGCTCTTCGTCACTCCGCCCTATTGGGCGAACATCGAGTGCCTGCCGTCGTGCCTTCGGGCAGGAGAAAAGCCGAAGCACGAACCGATGCTGTCGGGGCCTTACTTGCTGGCACGGTTCGACTCGACGCACAGCTACCGCAACGAACTGCTCGCTGAGTTCAACCAAGTCTGAGTTCAAACAGGTCTGAAATTTTCTGGCGGAAGAGGTGGGATTTGAACCCACGGACCCCTTGCGAGGTCACAGCATTTCCAGTGCTGCCGATTCGGCCGCTCTCGCACTCTTCCGGATATTTGTATCGAGTGACGCAGGCTATCCACCTATAACCTGACTCAAGCAGCAAGTGAGGTGGCGGTCGGGTCCTGTGCAACGTCGGCCCGGTCAACCAGGTCAGGGCGGGAACGCAGCAGCCTCCACCGGATCAGGCGTGTGCCGCAGATCGCCTGGCCGTCACCTCAGTTGTTACGACAGCTCAGCCGAGACGCGCGGCCAGTGCCTCGGCCTTTTTCGAAAGATTCGGCTGGCCCATTTCGGTCACCAATTCCGCGAAGTCGCGCGTCGGGCCCGTCCAGCGCCACTCGTCGACGGTGCCCACAGGAACATCGGTGACGATCGTTGCAATGCGCTTGAACAATGCGGCCGCCTCACGGTTGTCGCGCAACGTTGTTGCCAACTTCGCGGCACCACGTACCTGCACATCCCACTTCGTTTCATCATCGGGAATTGCCTCGATCGTCTTCCATTTCGCCAGAACCGCTGACGCGCTCTTTGCTCCCCAACCCGAAAGACCCGGGAAACCGTCGGAGGTGTCACCGACGAGGCCCAGATAATCGGCGATCGATTCGGGACCCACGCCAAACTTCTCGCGAATCGCCGCATCGTCGATGATCGCATTGTTGCGTCTGTCGAATTGCACGACACGCTTTCCCACGACGCACTGACCAAGGTCCTTGTCGGGCGACAACATCAGTACCTGCTTCACGCGCTTGTCCGCCGCGGCAACGCGCGCCGCACTGCCCAGCGCATCGTCGGCCTCGAACTCTTCCATCGCCCACACCGTGACACCGAGTGCACGCAACGCATCCTCGAGCAGAGGTATCTGGTGCAACAACACCGGCTCCATTCCTTCACTCGTCTTGTACCCGTCGTACAGATCGTTGCGGAAACTCTCGATCACGTGGTCGGTCGCCACCCCGATGTGCGTCGCACCATCGGCAATCAACTGCAACGTCGACGACAAGACGCCAATCGTCGCCGCCAACGGCGGCGGCTCGCTGTGGCGCACGGCCTGGCCGTAATGCTGGCGGTACAACTCGTACGTGCCGTC
>DAINNS010000218.1:0-2708 GCA_036735765.1 Ilumatobacteraceae bacterium
ACACAGTGTTGCTTGAGCCAATCTCCACCGATATCGGTAGCGCCGGCAGCACTTCGGCCTCTCGCCAAACGTGGATGAGCGGTGGCGCAGTCGATGGCGCGTGCCGTCTCGTTCGCGAACGACTCTTCGAACACGTGGCGCACGTTCACAACCTCGACCCGTTGCAACTGGTCATCGAAGGAACCGAGATTGTCGACACCCTCGGTCCGCTGCGCGTGCCGGTCGCGGACGCCAGTGCCGGTCTTCGCATTGAACAGACGTTTTTGCACCGCCACCGGCCAACCGAAGAGCTCGATGAGAACGGCCAGGGAAACTGCCACGTGGCTTTCGCATTCGTGGCACACCGCGCGGTGGTCGACGTCGACACCGAGTTGGGCCTCGTGAAGGTCGTCCAGATCGCGACGGCCCAGGACGTGGGCCAGGTGTTGAATCCGCTGGCATTGCTCGGTCAGATCGAGGGCGGTATCGCGCAGGGCCTCGGACTGGCCGTGATGGAAGAGATCGTCGTCGACAATGGGATCGTTCGGAATCCCAGCTTCACCGACTATCTGCTGCCAACCGCTCTCGACGCACCAGATGTCGTCGCCGTCACCATCGAGGAGTACGAACCTTTGGCACCTCTCGGCGCCAAGGGCGTTGGCGAACCGCCGTGCATTTCGGTCACGCCCGCAATCGTCGCGGCAATCCGAAACGCGACGGGCCGTGACATCATGCGCACGCCGGTTCGACCACAGGACATCTGTCTTCCTGCCTGAGAACCGCAAACAGCTCTAACGATCAGTTCGAAGGATTAATCGAAGAGGTCGCGACCCTTGAGGTCGACGGCTGCCGCAAAGTGTCGCTCGGCCATCGACGCGATCAGTTGTTTGCCGCGCTCATTGCCGAGGTCGAATGTGGCACCGGTGAGAACCGCGGTCGAGGTGCCCCCGATGACGTGAGCGAGCCGGTAGTCCCTCCAGAACGAGTCGGCGGGGTATTCGACACCTCCCTTGCGCAGGGCTCCGAGGTAGTGACTCACCCACCGCTCTTCGTTCTGACGACGAGCTTCGACCGTCACGCTGCCACCCAACAAGTAAGCCAGGTCATAGGCGGCAGGCCCACGACCCAGACTTTGCCAGTCGATCACCGCGACGCGATCGCGGTCGAACATCAGATTGTCGACGCGATAGTCGAGGTGAAGCATGGTCCATGGTGCCTTGGAGAACTCTTCACAGGCACGCCAGTAGTTCGTCGTGATCCACTCACCGAGCGCAAGCCCCTCGGAGGAAAGCATGTGACCGAAGTTGGGCTGGAACATCTGCCACAAAGCGGGCCACATCTGAGCAAACGCCTGGATGCGCTCGTGCACCGTGCTGGGTGCCCACGCAATTGCGGGATCGTCGGCTTTACCCCACCAACTCGCGTGAACCGCGGCGAGCGAATCGATCGCTGCGATCGTCTGAGCGTCGGACATCCCCTCGATCTGCGAGACCATCGTCAAGCCGGCCATGTCCTCCATCACGATCACGAAGTTGGCCGTGCCCGACTCGATGGCGGCGAAGTACGCCTTCGGAACGAAGGCAACGGTTCGGTCGGCACACTTCGTGTAGAAGTTCACCTCGGCCTCGTACATCCCGAGCGAGATTCCCTGCTCGCGGTTCGCCTCGGCGCGCGACGGCAACTTGACGACGACCGACGACGGACCCGAACCGTCGGCGTAGCTGATGTTCGCGCGGTAGATCTCGCCCATCACGCCGATTCCTTCGCCGATCTGCGACAGATCGATTGAACTGATGCTGCCGGCGGGTGTCTTTCCGCCGGTTCGCAGCGCTTCTTCGAGCCACTTGGCCGTTACTTCGGAAATGTCGGAGGGAATGGCAACTTTGGACATGACGCGACATTAGTCGTGAACGTCGAAAATGCGCCTCACGTAGTCGTTCACGAAGGTTCCGGACGGGTCGAAACTCTTCCGAACCCCGAGGAACGTCTCCCAGTCGGGGTACAGCGGAGCGAGCTCCGCGGCGCCGAGGTAGTGCATCTTCCCCCAGTGAGGTCGCCCGCCGTGAGCACGCATGATTGCTTCGACCGAGCGGAAGTAATCGTCGAACGGTGTGCCCTTGTACATGTGCACCGCGATGTAGGCAGAATCACGGCCCTGTGCGGTCGACAAGAGAAGGTCGTCGGGGGCGGTGAACCGCACCTCCACAGGGAAGCTGATGCGCAGACCTTTTGCGTCGATCATGCGACGAACCTCGGTCAACGCGTCGGCGCACGCATCGCGCGGCAATGCATATTCCATCTCGACGAACCGCACCCGACGCGGACTCGCGAACACCTTGTAGCTGACGTTCGAATACGACACCTCTCCCGACCCGGGTAGGGCAGTTGCCAGCCGAGGTATGAGCGACGGCACCGCACGTCCCAACCGGCACACTGCACCAAAGGCGGTGTTCTCGAGAAACGACTTCTGCCACCACTCACGCGCCCTCGGCATCGGCGACGCGGGCCCATCGAATCTGTTGTTCCGTTTGGTGATCGCCCAATCCGTGTGAGGAATCCAAAAAAACTCGAAGTGATCATTTGTCGCCACGAATTCTTCGAGGTTCGCGATGACCGCGTCGAGCCTCATCGGCTTCTCGACAGCCGCCAAGACAAAGGACGGCACCACACGCAACCGCACCGAAGTGATGACCCCCAGCGCGCCGACACCGACGACTGCTGCCCTGAAA
>DAINNS010000219.1:0-2695 GCA_036735765.1 Ilumatobacteraceae bacterium
TGATGAGGTCGCCGTGGCCGAACACGAGGTCCTGGTCGTACTTGATGCCGCGCTGGCCGTTCAGGTCGATGTGGAACAACTTGCCCTGCCACATCGCCTGCGCGATGCCCGACGTGAAGTTGAGACCCGCCATCTGTTCGTGACCGACCTCGGGGTTCAGGCCGACCAGATGCGAGTGCTCGAGGCGTTCGATGAACGCAATGGCGTGACCGATCGTGGGAAGCAGGATGTCGCCACGTGGTTCGTTGGGCTTGGGTTCGATGGCGAAGCGCAGGTCGTAGCCGCGCTCGATGACGAACGACGTGAGTGTGTTCATCGCCTCGGCATAGCGGTCGAGTGCGGCGCGCACGTCTTTCGCATGGTCGTACTCGGCGCCTTCACGTCCACCCCAAAGAACGAAAGTGCGTGCACCGAGATCGGCGGCGAGTTCGATGTTGCGCAGAACCTTGCGCAGTGCGAAGCGACGAACATCGCGGTTGTTGCTGGTGAAGCCGCCGTCCTTGAAGACGGGATGCGAGAAGAGGTTGGTGGTGATCATCGGCACGCAGATACCGGTGGCGGCGAGGCGATCCTTGAATCGGGCGACAATTGCGTCACGTTCGGTTGCGCCTGCACCGAAGGGAACGAGATCGTCATCGTGGAAGGTGATACCCCACGCACCGACTTCGGCGAGTTTGTCGACGGCGTGCATCGGGTCGAGTGGTGGTCGTGTCGCCTCGCCGAAGGGGTCGCGAGCCTGCCATCCGACGGTCCACATGCCGAAGGAGAACTTGTCGCGGGTGGGCTGGTTGCTCTGGGTTGTCACGCCGGCAACGGTACCTGCCGGCAGGCGGTCAACGCCCGTGGAGGGTTGCCAGAACGTCGTCCATGAACGCCGCGATGGCGTGGCTGTCGGCGTGCGACATGCGTGGACTCTCGATCGAACCTGCTGCGAGGCAACGGTGGACTTCGACCACCTGGTGGTGCAGGCCGGGTTCGGCGCAACGGAGTGTCTCGGTCCCCGAGGCAGTGCGGATGTCGGCAACGGGTGACGAATGTGATGGAGCGTGGATCTCGATTACCGCGCGCTCGCAGGTGATCGTCGACTTCCTCGGCCCGTCGAACGTGGATCCGCAGGTGAGATGCGCGGTCGCTCCGTCGGCTGCGACGAGGTTCAGTTCCACGCTCTCGTCGACACCGGTGGCACCCACGTGTCCGTTCGCCGTCCACGACGCCGGTGCGCCGAGCCACCACCAAGCGAGGGTGATGGGGTAGATACCGACGTCGAGAAGCGCACCACCGCCCTTTGACGGGTCGAAGAGGCGATGCGACGGGTCGACCGGCAGGGCGAAACTGAAGTCGCTGTCGATCGAAGTCACCCGGCCGAATTCACCCGAGGTGAACCGACGTTGCAGCTCGACGTGCAAGGGGTTGAAGCGGGTCCACATCGCCTCCATGAGGAAGCGGTTCGTCTCGCGCGCGACGGCCACCATCTCGGCAACCTCGCCGGCGTTCATCGCGAGCGGCTTCTCGACGAGAACGTGTTTGCCGGCCCGCATTGCCGTGATCGCATGATCATGATGGACGGGGTGGATGCCCGCGACGTAGATGACGTCGACGTTCGGATCGGCTGCGAGTGCATCGATCGACCCGTGCGTGGTCGTGATGTTCCGGGCCGAAGCGAAGGCTCGTGCGCCGTCGAGCGTGCGGCTTCCAACCGCGACAACTTCTGCATCGGCGATGTTCGCAATGTCCCTGACGAAGTCCGACGCGATGCGTCCCGTGCCTGCGATTCCCCAACGAACGTTCATGCGAACGGAGAAACTAGTACCGGCGGTCGAAGCCGTGGGTGTTGATCATCGCAACATCGGCTGTGTAATCGTCGTGCGGCGCGATGCCGTGGCCCTCGACGATGCGGTTGTAGAGGTTGAACGCGGCACACACGGCGATGGCGTCCTTCAGTTCGTCCTCGGTGAAGCCGGCGGCGTGAACCGCCGACTTGTCGGCATTCGTCACCGTGGAAGGGGCGAGTGTGAGCTTCCTCACGTAGGCGAGCAGCGCCGCGAGGCGGTGGCCATCGATGTCGCCACTCTCGACCATGTCGAGGTCGGCCTTGCTCGCGCCCAGTGACGCGGCGAACGCCGCGTGGGAGCCCCGGCAGTACTGGCAGCCGTTCAACTTGCTGGTGTACGCGGCGATCACCTCGCGATCGGCTGGAGAGAGATGAGCAGGTTCACGCAGAACCTCTTGGGCATGTGTGAGCAGCATCATGTACTTGTCGGGCCGCTGGCGGAAAACGGTGCCGATGCCGGCCGTTGAGTCGGTGAAGCCATCGAATCGGGGTCTGTCGTCGGTGCCCATAGGTGAAGGTGAAGGGTATTCAGTGGGTCGGGGTGGCAAGAACTGATCCCGGAGCAAATTCGACGGAAGCCACCTTCGGAAATCGGCGGCTCGTCCCGCCTGCTAACTTTTGGGCGTGCCGAACACGGCACGACCAAACCACCAAAAGGGGAGAAATCAATGCGCTTGAGGAAACTTGGCGTTCTCTTTGCTGCAAGTGCACTCGTGCTCGCAGCATGCGGAGACGACGACAGTTCGTCCTCTGACGAAACCACGGCGGCCGCCGAAGAGACGGCAACCGCTGATACCACTGCGACTGCCGACACGACTGCAGCAGCGGAAGGCGATGCCGCCGGCGGTTGCACCGTCGGTGTCT
>DAINNS010000220.1:0-2692 GCA_036735765.1 Ilumatobacteraceae bacterium
GCGTGACGAACCAGGGTCGCCCTGGCGACCGGAACGGCCGCGCAACTGGTTGTCGATACGACGACTTTCGTGACGCTCGGTGCCCAACACGTAGAGCCCACCGAGTTTGCGCACTTCGTCGCCCTCTTGCCCACACGACGCCTTGTAGTCGGCGAGCAGTTCGGCGTAACGGGCTTGGGCCCGTTCGCGCTGCTGGCGATAGTCCTCGGGCATCTGGTCGAGAGGCATCGGCAGCGCGAACTCGTCGGCGAGCGTCTCGGCCGCGAAACCCTCGGACAGAACGGCTTGACGTGCGAGACCCTCGGGGTTGCCGCCGAGCAGGATGTCGACACCACGGCCCGCCATGTTCGTGGCCACCGTGACCGCGTGCAGACGACCCGCCTGCGTGACGATCATCGCCTCGCGAGTGTGCTGCTTGGCGTTCAACACCTCGTGCGGGATACCGCGCTTGTTCAACTGCCGCGAGAGGTATTCGCTCTTCTCGACGCTGACGGTTCCGACGAGCACGGGCTGGCCGAGGTTGTACTTCTCGACGATGTCGTCGACGACCGCGTTGAACTTGGCGACCTCGGTCTTGTAGATGAGGTCTGCCTGGTCGACGCGCGCGACCGACTTGTTGGTGGGGATCGGCACGACCTGCAGGCCGTACGTGTTCACCAGTTCCGCCGCCTCGGTTTGGGCGGTTCCCGTCATGCCGGCCAACTTGCCGTACATGCGGAAGTAGTTCTGGAGCGTGATCGTGGCGAGGGTCTGGTTCTCCTCTTTGATCTTCACGCCCTCCTTGGCCTCGACCGCCTGGTGGATGCCCTCGCTCCAACGGCGTCCCTCGAGGATGCGTCCGGTGAATTCGTCGACGATCTTCACCTCGCCGGACTGGACGATGTAGTCCTTGTCGCGCTTGTAGAGCTCTTTCGCCTTCAGCGCGACCTGGAGCTGGTGCACGAGGTTCTGCTGCACACCGTCGTAGAGGTTCGCGATGCCGAGCTGCTGTTCGACTTTTTCGATACCGGCTTCGAGCGGCACGACCGTGCGCTTGTCTTCCTCGACCTCGTAGTCGACGTCTCGCACGAGCGACCGCGCGATCGATGCGAAGCGGTAGTACAACTTTGCGGCGTCGGCGAGTCGGCCCGAAATGATGAGCGGGGTACGGGCCTCGTCGATGAGGATCGAGTCGACTTCGTCGACGATGGCGAAGTTGTGACCGCGTTGCACCTTTTCGTCGAGCGAACCGGCCATGTTGTCGCGCAGGTAATCGAAGCCGAACTCGTTGTTCGTGCCGTAGGTGATGTCACAGAGGTAGTCCTCGCGCTTCTGCGCGGGACGCTCGCGATGGCCGGGGATGACAAGGCCGACGCTGAGACCGAGCCACCTGTGGAGGCGACCCATCCACTCGGAGTCGCGGCGCGCGAGATAGTCGTTGACGGTGACGAGATGAACGCCCTTGCCCGACAGACCGTTGAGGTACGCCGGCAGCGTGGAGACGAGGGTCTTGCCCTCTCCCGTCTTCATCTCGGCGACCCACCCGAAGTGCAGCGCCGCACCACCCATCAACTGCACGTCGTAGTGGCGCTGGCCGAGAACACGACGGGCCGCTTCACGCGTCACCGCGAAAGCCTCGATCAGCAGGTCGTCGAGCGACTCGCCGCGTTCGATTCGCGACCGGAATTCGGCGGTCTTTCCCCGCAGGGCCTCGTCGGAGAGGGCCGCCATCGCGGCTTCGAGGGCGTTGACGTCGGGTACCAGGCCCTCGAGAGCCTTGACCTTCTTGCCTTCACCGGCTCTGAGGACTCGATCGAGGATGCCCATGACAGTCGCTGATGCTATCGGGCGGGGGTCCCCGCGACCGCCCAGCAGTACACCAATTCGGCACCTGCGGCACGCAGTGCGCGGCGCGCGGCGCGCAGTGTCGCGCCGGTTGTGGCCACGTCGTCGACGACCAGAATGCGCTTGCCGCGCACGGTGCTTCGAGCCCTGAATGCGGGACCCGTCAATCGCTCGACTCGCGATCGGCCCGTTTGCGCAACCGAACCACGTCGGCGCAGGAGGCACGACGCGGGTACTTGAAGCCGACGCGCAACGTCGTGCGCGATCAATTCCGCTTGGTCGTAGCCACGTCGTCGTCGGTGCGACGAGGACGTCGGTGCCCATGTCACCAAGTCGATGCCGTGCAGTGACACATCGCGATCACGCACGATGGCTTCGGCCAACAGCGCCGCGAGAGGTGCCGCCATGCGACGCGCGTTGTGGTACTTCAATGCGACGATCATTTCGCGCGCGCTTCCGTCGAAAACCGTTGCGGTGGTGATGCGATTCGTCTGCACGTCCACGTGTGTGCGAAAACCGGTCCTCCTTCGACACCCGACGGCGACTACGGTCGAGACATGCACGACGGCGCCACACCACGACCGCTACGGGAAAGGTTCCTCGAACGGCTGCTGCGCTGTGCGTCGGGCCTTTTCTGTTTCGGTGCGGGCATCGCGTGCTTCGTGCACAGCGACCTCGGGGTTCCACCCTGGGACGTGTTCCACACCGGCATCTCCGAGATCACCGGCCTCGAACTCGGCAACGTCATCATCGTCGTCGGGGTTGCGTTGTTGGTTCTCTGGATTCCCCTGCGCATCCGGCCGGGTATCGGCACCCTGATGAACGCGATTCAGATCGGCCTCGTCGAGAACCTCATGGAAGACGTGTT
>DAINNS010000221.1:0-2645 GCA_036735765.1 Ilumatobacteraceae bacterium
GTTCGATTTCGACGACAGCGGAATCGGTCTGCCGATGCAGGATCTTGCCGTCGCCACGTATTACCGGCGGCCTGAACACGACCACGTCGACGCTCTGGTCGAGGGTTACGTGTCGGTGCGGAGCCTGCCGGATGTTTCGACCGACGACTTCGAAACCCTCGTGGCCCACCGCAACCTGTTGTTGCTGAATGACGTGTTGGTCACGACCAACGCCGAACACCGTGCGATCATCCCGAACTTCACACGCAACACGGTGCGGAAACTGCGCAACTTTCTCGACACCGGCGTGTACCGCCACGACCTCGAAGGGCTCTTACCCCTCAATTAGCCGCGGTCGGGTCTGTCACCGAGTGTCACGCTCGGCATGGATGATTGCAACGATCTCGTCACTTGAAATGTCGACTGACTCGGATCCCGCCAGAAGATCAAGCCACTCACCGAAGCTGATTGATGACACGTGCTTCTCAAGAATTGCAACGATGTGGTCGGACACGGAGATTTTTGCCCTGTCGGCCTGAATTTCAAGCACCAATGAGAGGGGTTCCGGTAAGTCCGTGATCAACACGCTCGTCATGAAATGACCTTACCTACATGGTGTCGCAGGCTGATGTCAGGAAAGAAGCGCCAGTTCGCTGTTCAGAACGGCGCGCTGCCGAGCGGCGGGCCAGCGTTTCGGGTCGAAGGTGGCCGCGCTCGAAATGCCGGGAATCAGCGCCGAGAGGCGATCGGCAGCTTCGTCGATGTCGACGTTGCGGCGGATGTCGCCGTCTTTACGCATGGCGGCCAGGCACGTCTTGATGCGCTCGCGGGTAGTGGCAACTCGTTGGCTTTGCTCACGTGCATATTGCGGATTGGTGAGGGCCTCGCTCCAGAAGGCGAACCAGATCTTCCAATCGTCACGGCGTTCCTGGTCGAGGGGAAGCACGGCTTCGATGAGGCCCTGCAAGTTGGCGGGGTTGGCGGCAAGAACCTTTTCGATGCGCCGTCGCGACCGCGTAGTGGCAAACGAGTAGGTCTCGTAGAAGAGGTCAGCCATGTCGTCGAAGTAGTGGGAGACGACGGTGGTCGACCAGCCGGTGGCCGACGCGACGTTGCGTACCGTCAGGGCCGAGCGGCCCGATTCGATGACGATCTTCGCCGCGGCGCGCGTGACTTCGCGGCGGCGCTTCTCGTGGTCGACGATTTTGGGCATTTTCGGGCTCCGTCAGGACGCGTGCGGGATGTGTGGTAGATTATACAACGTCTGTTGCATAAAAGTCCGTTCTGCGGATGGTGCAGCGGCAGGGTGGCGGTAACAAACGAGAGGGACGAAGAAGGAGTTGCTCATGGCGGGTCTTCCGAGAGAAGAGTACGACGTCGTCGTGTTGGGAACGGGCGCAGCGGGTTTCACCGCTGCCGTCGTCGCACACGAGTTCGGTGCATCGGTTGCGATCTTCGAGAAGGCGTCTCTGGTTGGTGGCACAACCGCCTGGTCGGGTGGCCAGGTATGGATTCCGAACAATCCGCACATGCCCGAAGTCGGTGTGCACGACAGCCGCGAGAAGGCGAAGACGTACATCATGTCGTTGTCGCGCGACATGCTCGAAGAGCGACTGGTCGACGCCTACATCGACAACGGACCCGACATGGTCGACTTCATGGAGGCGAAGACTCCCGTGCAGTTCTACGCCGTACCGGAGATGCCCGACTATCACCCCGAGTTCCCCGGTGGCAGTCCCGAGGGTGGACGCACCATCGAGTGTCCGATCTTCCCGTTCGAAGAACTCGGGGAGTGGGAAGACATGGTGACGCCGTCGCCGTACTTCGCCGACCCGCACATCACGATGAGTGAGACCCCGTTGGGTAAGGCGGTGCCCACGCCGCCGTCGCCCGAAGAGCACGCGCGGCGCAAGGCCCACAACGAACGCGGATGTGGCCAGGCCTTGGCGGGACGTTTGCTGAAGGCCTGTCTCGATCGTGGCATCTTCCCGCGTGTCTTGTGCGCTGGACGCGAGTTGATCATCGAGAACGGCGAAGTTGTCGGCGTGCACATGGAGACGCCGAAGGGGCCGGTCGAAGTGCGTGCCCGCAAGGGCGTGATCCTGGCATCGGGTGGTTTCGAGCACGACAAGGAATTGGTTCGTGCGTTCACGCGCGGGCCGATGACGCACCCGGTCTCGATCGAGACGTCGACGGGCGACGGTCTTCGCATGGCGATGAAGGCCGGTGCGATGTTGTCGAACATGCGCGAGGCGTGGTGGATTCCCACCGGCGTGGTTCCGCCCGAGGCGAACCGCATGGGCAAGGTGTTGGTGAATGGCCAGCGCACGCTGCCGCACTCCATCATGGTGAACAAGCGTGGGCGTCGGTTCACCAATGAGGCGGCGAACTACAACGCGTTCGGCGCGGCGTTCCACGTGGAGAACGTGTCGAAGTTCGAATACGAGAACCTCCCGTGCTGGCTGATCTTCGACCAGCAGTACGTCGACACGTACGGCTTCCGCATCAGTGCCGGTGGCAACGGCTCGGTGGTGCCCGATTGGATTCCGCGTGGTGGGACACCGCAGGAGTTGGCCGCGAAATTGGGCGTCGACGGCGAGGAATTGGTGCACACGATTGCGCGCTGGAACGACAACGTCGCCGAGGGCCATGACCCCGACTTCGGG
>DAINNS010000222.1:0-2627 GCA_036735765.1 Ilumatobacteraceae bacterium
TCGATGATGCGGCGGCCGGCCCTGTGGGCGGCGAGTTCTTGCCACTCGTCCGGCGTGTCGTGTCGTGTCGTCATCACTCGGAAGTCTTCGGCATCGAGGTTGGTCACGATCACGAGGCGATCCCCCCAGTCGTCGACCGAATATTCGACATCATCTGCGCGGGGGCGAACGAGAACAGCGTCGCTCGACGGTGCCTCGGCGTCGATGATGTGACATTCGCTGCTCGTTCGGGACGAGGTTTCGATGACGACGAATCGATTCGAACGGGTTGCGCCGATGCCGACGTAGAAGCGTTCGTCGTCGTCGGTGAAGATCGCGGCGTCCTCGGATTGCGGGGTGCCGATGCGGTGGCGCATGACGCGGTAGGGCCTCATTGCCTCGTCGTTCAGAACGTAGAACAGGTGGCTCGCATCGGCACTGAACGCAACCCCGGCGTACGAGGTGTCGGCGAGTCGGTCGTCGAGGTCGACGCCCGTGGTCAAGTCGCGAATCCGCAACTCGTATCGTTCACTGCCGTCGGTGTCGAGCGACCACGCGAGGTAGCGGTGCGAGGGATCGATTTCGAAGACTCCGACGGAGAAGTAGTCGTTGTCGCCTGCTTCGACGTTCTCGTCGAGAATCACCGATTCCGTCGCCGATTCGCCGGACCGGCCGCGACAGTGGGTGGGATATGCGAGACCTTCGTGGGTGCGCGAGACGTACCACCAGTCGCCGTGTCGCACCGGAACCGACATGTCGGTTTCGACCACGCGCGACTTGATCTCTTCGAACACATCCTCGACGGAGGGTCGACCGACGGCAAACCATGCATCGGCGTGAGCGTTCTCGGCTTCGAGGTACGCGAGAGTTTCCGGGTCGTCACGGTTCTGCAACCAGGCCCACGGATCGTCGACGTTGCCCGTCGGACGCTCCCACGTGTGTCGTCGTTGGGGCGCTACGGGGGCAACGTCATCGGTCACAACGTCAGGGTAGGGCGGCAAATCCTCGGCGCGGGTAGTTTTTCGCCATGCACGTGTGGATCGACCAAGACCTCTGCACGGGTGACGGGCTGTGTGTCGATCATTGCCCCGACGTTTTCGTTCAGTTGGAGGACGGCATTGCGTACGTCGCGCAGGATGGATCACCGTTGAACGATCCGGGTGGCGCGCGGAGCCTTGCTTGGGTCGCGTTGAAGAACCATGCCGCGGTCGTCGAGGCCGCCGACGTGTGTCCCGGTGAGTGCATCTTCATCGAGATGGATCTGGCAATCGGAGCCTGACGGCCGTGCGCAAGAGTTGGTTGATCGCCACGTGTGGTGCGCTTCTCGTGGTGTCGACACCGCGTACCGCCGATGCAGCCGACCGGGTGACGGGACTCGAGGTCAAGAGCGAGGTGCGAACGGGATACAAACCTGCGTCGTTTCCCGCTGCGTCGTCGTCGCGCCTGCCGTTCGTGGTTTCGCCGCGCGAGGCGTGGGAGTCCGGGGCCAATTCGTGGTCGGCGTCCCGACGCGCTGCGTTCGCCACCGACCCGTCGGTGCGTGCCACGGGCATCGGGCTGTCCGCACAGTCGAATGTGCAGCGTGCCGATCGAGACCCGGCGCAGTGGCTTCCCGCAACTTCCCAACGCTGCGGTTACGTCGCAAAGTGGATAGCGGTCAAGGTTGCGTGGGGCCTGTCGGCCGACCAAGCGGAGGTTGCGCGCCTCCGACGAATCCTCGCAGCGTGCCCGACGGCGTCGACAACGACGACTTCCTCATCGTCGACCACTCTCGCGACGAACGTCGGCGCCGGTGCTGCCCCGACGACCACCGTTGCTTCGGTATCGGAATGGCTCGACCAACTCGCCCGGGTACGAATCTCTCCCGAGTACACGGTGGGCTACGACCGTGATCTGTTTCCGCACTGGAAAGACATCGACGCCGACGGCTGCGACACGCGCAAGGAGGTGTTGATCCGCGACAGTCGAACTCCCGCGGTCATTGGCGCGTCGTGCGCCGTTGTCAGCGGTTCGTGGTACTCGCCCTACGACGGCGCATCATGGACGAACCCCGCCGACGTCGACATCGATCACGTCGTTGCCCTGAACGAGGCGTGGCAATCGGGTGCATACGCGTGGACGACCCAGCAGCGGACGAACTTCGCGAACGATCTCACCGACACGCGCACACTTCTCGCGGTCACCGATTCGGTGAACCAGTCGAAGTCCGACAAGGACCCCGCCGACTGGCTGCCCCCGCTCGCCTCGTACCGCTGTACGTATCTCGCGAGCTGGGTCGCGGTGAAGGTCAGATGGTCGCTGACGATGGACGAGGCCGAACACGCGGCCGTGAAGTCGGCGCTCGGGGGTTGCGGGACGAACGATGTGGTGGCGTCGCCGCCTCTGCCGTCCGAAACTTCGCCAGCGCCGGGGTCGACCCTCGCGACGTACGTATCGCCCGGAGCCTTCTGCTCGCCTTTCGGGGCGACGGGAGTTTCGGAAAAGGGCGTCTCCTACACCTGCAAGCCCTCGGACACCGAATCCCGAAACAGGTGGCGTCGCTAGGCCGCGCCGATAGCCTGCGACCCCATGTCGAAGAAGACGAAGAAGCGCAAGGCCCGCCTCCGCCGTTCGAAGGCCAACCACGGCAAGCGTCCGAACATGGGTCG
>DAINNS010000223.1:0-2622 GCA_036735765.1 Ilumatobacteraceae bacterium
AGCCGGCCGGCGTCGTGGACGGTTTTTCCTACGGCGGTCCGCAGGAACTCTGGAACGGTCTTGCCGCAGTCGGCCAGGCCCTCGTTGCCGTGACCATCGTTCTCTTCGTTCTCACTGCGGCACGCGCATTCCGCACGGGCGAGCCGGCTGGCGACGATCCGTGGGATGCACAGACTCTCGAATGGTCGGTGTCGTCGCCCGCGCCCGCCGACAACTTCGCCTCGGTGCCCGCAGTGACGAGCCCCGAACCGCTTCTCGACCTCAAGCCTGCAGGGAGTGAGAAATGACGCACGCTCTTCCCGCCGGTCCGCAGCCCGCACCACGTCGCCAGTTGTTGGTGGGAACTGGTGTCGTCTCGGCGGCCGGCGCACTACTGATCGGCGGCATGTTGTCGATCTGGCTGCGCTTCCGAGCCGCGGCACCGTTGCGTGAATCGTCCGATGGCCTGAAGCAGATCAAGGACTGGCTGCCGAAAGACCTGAAGATGGCCGAGGTGCTGACGAACGTGGGTCTCGTCACGATCGGTGTCGCCTGCATCATGGCCCAGTGGGCCGCGTACTCGTCGCGACGCAACGACTCACGCCACACCAACATGGCGCTCGGCATGACGCTGTTGATGGGTCTTGCACTGCTGAACGCGCTCGTCGCGGTGTTCCCCAACATGGAGATCGTTCTTGCCGAGGGTGCGTATCAGACGATGTTCTATGCGATCACCGGCACTCTCATCGCGCTCGTGGCGGCCGGCATGGCCTTCACCCTCGCCGCTCTGTTCAAGAGCTCAGGCGGTCGGGCGGGTAACACCGACCTCATGAACGCGCATGCCCTGTATTGGTACTTCCTGGCCGCTGCCTACACGGCGGTCTGGTTCGTTGTGTTCGTTCAGAAATAGGTGCGGGATGTTCACTAACGGCTCGAAATATCTGATCGGCGTCACCGGGTTCTCGGCACTCGTACTCGTCCTCTACATCGCACTCGTCGACGGTGCGGTGGGCGGTGCGGTCGCACTTGCCTCGGTGATGATGGCTGTCGGCCTGCTCGCCGGCCTTGCACTGTTCAACCATGACGGCGACGTGCAGGTTGGCGACACTGCGGCCCCGGCAAATGCCGAGCCTGTTGGCTCCAGCCTGTGGCCCCTCGTCACCACGGTCGGCATCGTTGGCATGGGTATCGGTCTCATCACGCACGAGATCGTCTTCCTGCTCGGCCTCGTCGCTCTCGTTGCGGGTTTCGTCGAGTGGGTGATCCAGGGCTGGTCCGAGTCGGCTTCGTCGGACCGTCGCTACAACGCCGCTGTACGCGGACGTCTCATTCATCCGCTCGAATTCCCCGTTCTCGCCACGGTCGGTGCGGGCGTGCTCGTGTTGTCGTTCTCGCGCATCATGCTCGCCATCTCGAAGACAACCGGCGCGATCGTCTTCATCATCGTTGGCGCCATCGTTCTCGCCGGGGGCGTTCTTCTCGCCGTGCGCCCGAACCTGAAGAAGTCGATGGCCATCGGCCTGTGCGCAATCGGCGCTGTCGGCATCGTCGCAGGTGGCATCGCAGGCGCGAGCGCAGGAAAGCGCGACCAGTTGGTCGAGGCCAACGAAGAAGATCACTTCGCACACAAAGAATGCGGTGAGGAAAAGAGCAAGTACTTCGACTTCAACGCCGAGGCGAAGGTGTCGATGCGTTCGAATCCGATGGCCACCATCGAGTTCGTCGACGGCAAGTTGCAGGCTCGCGAACTCGGTGTCGACACGCCGACCACCAAGATCACCGTGCAAAAGTCGAACAACATCCCCGTCATCTTCCGCAACAAGACCGAGGGTGAGCACCGCTTGACCCTGTTCTACGGCGAGAAGGAAGTGCAGGAAGGTGTCGTCGAGGAACTGCACAACTGCACGCAGATGATCGAAGAGGGTGAAGAGCAAATGCTGATCATCCGCATCGACAAGCCGTCCATCGCCTCGGAAAAGCCGTACAAGTTCTACGTCCCGGGTGTCGAGGACCAGAGCATCGAGGTCTTCGTCCCATGATCCGTCACTCGAACCAGCGATCCGGAGTCCGTATGTCCAAGTCAGTGCGCCGCATCGTCGCTACTGCCGCGGGTCTTTCCGCGGTCGCGTTCCTCGCAGGTTGTGCGTCGAACGCCCCGCAGGACACCTGGCAGCCAAAGGGTCCGAACGCCCAGAAGATCGACGATCTGCAAAAGCCGGTTTTCGCGATCGCCGGTGTCGTCGGCATCATCGTGTTCGCTGCGATCGCGTATGCGGTCTTCCGCTTCAAGGATCGTGGCCAGCCGATTCCCGAACAGACCCACGGCAAGCCGGTCCTCGAAATCGGCATGACCATTCTCCCCGCGCTCATTCTTGCGGGCATCGGTGTCTTCACCTTCCAGACCATTTTCGATCTCGCCAAGACCGACGACACCGAGATGGTCATCAACGTGACCGGCCAGCAGTGGTGGTGGGAGTACGACTACCCCGTCCAAGAGCAGTACGGCATCACCGACCCGATCATCACATCGGGCCAGCTCGTCATTCCCACCGGTACGAAGGTTCTCCTGCGCGAGACCAGCCGTGACGTCATCCACTCGTATTGGATCCCGGCGTTGAACGGCAAGCGCGACGCGGTTCCCGG
>DAINNS010000224.1:0-2618 GCA_036735765.1 Ilumatobacteraceae bacterium
ATCACACGACAATTGGACGAGTGCGGACGTGCGGCGTGGGCCGCAGAAGCCTGTCGAGAGCTGGTCGAGCGGCCGTCATCGCTCGTCGACCCGACCGTCGCTTGGCTCAGGGTCAAGGACGTGAAGACGCTGAAACCTCGAGCGAGGGGAGTGGCCCAGTCGGTTGCGCAGTGGCGCGAAGAACGCGCACAGCGGCAGAACATTCCCGTGCGCCACGTTCTCGCCGACCTGGCGTTGCTTGGGATCGCCCAACGTGCGCCGCGCACCATCGACGAATTGGCCCAGTCGCGCGGAGTCGACGGCCGCTACACCAAGGGCTCGATCGCTCGTGAGATTCTCGATGCCGTCGATCGTGGTCGCGATCTCGACGTTCCATTCCCGAAGAACGACGTCGAGGAATTCGACCGCGATCTGCGACCGGCAGCGACATTGATATCCGCGTGGATCAGTGAGGTCGCAGCGCGTGAGCGGATCGAAACCGCGATTCTCGGCACGCGCGCCGACATCATCGACTTCCTCCGCGGGACCCCCGACGCCCGTCTTCGGGAGGGCTGGCGCAACGACCTCGTCGGTCGCGATCTCGCCGCTCTCGTGGCCGGAACTGCCGGCATCGCCTTCGACGGTGCGGGTGGTCTGCGCCTTCTGCGGGGCTGAAAACCCGCTTTTTGGCGCACCTTCGCTGTAAGCTTGACCTCCGTTGTTACCCCGGACGGGCAGCGTCCGGGCCCATTGCGAAGAAGTTCGGAGCCCTCACGTGAAAAAGGGTCGTCATCGTCGCTTCGAAGAAGCGCGCAAGTTGAAGCAGGCCGGCCCCAGTGCCGCAGATCTCGGTTTCGGTGGCTCGCAGTCGCGCCAGCGTTCCGAGGACGATGAATACGCCGCGATCGCCGAGAAGTACGGCGTGACCTTCGACGACGACGAAGAGGAAGACGAAGAGGACGAGTCCTGACGTTCAGTCCTTCCGGCCGTCCCACTCCACCAACATGACCCCCCGTCGTAACATCGCTCTCGTCGCGCACGTCGACCATGGCAAGACCACCCTTGTCGACTCACTGTTGCGCGGTACCGGCACCTTCGCCGCGCACCAACAAGTCGTCGACCGGGTCATGGACTCGAACGACCAAGAACGCGAACGCGGCATCACGATCCTGGCGAAGGCTGCACAGATCACCTACAAGGGCGTGAGCATCAATCTCGTCGACACGCCCGGCCACGCCGACTTCGGCGGCGAAGTGGAGCGCGCACTGCACATCGTCGATGGCATCGTGCTCTTGGTCGATGCGGCAGAGGGCCCTCTGCCCCAGACGAGGTACGTGCTCTCCAAGGCAATGGACGCGAATCTTCCGGCCGTTGTCGTGCTGAACAAGGTCGACCGACAAGATGCACGCGCGGAAGAGGTCTTGGGCGAGGTCGAGCAGTTGTTCCTCGATCTTGCTCGCAACGACGAACAGCTTTCGTTCCAGGTCGTCAGTGCCGTGGCACGCGAGGGGCGCTCGATGGTCGGCGTTGGGATGCCCGCCGCGGATGCGACCCTCGAGCCGTTGCTCGATTGCATGCTCGCCCTTCCCGAGCCGAAGAGTGACTCCGACGGAGTCTTGCGGGCACTGGTCACCAACCTCGACGCCTCGGACTACCTCGGTCGTCTCGGCATCGGACGCGTGTACTCGGGAACGTTGCGCAAGGGCGAAACGGTCGCCGTGTGCCAGCGTCCGACCGACACCGACCCGACACCGATGTTGCGCCGGCGGGTGACCACCCTGCACGTGTTCCGCGGAATCGGACGCGTCGATGTCGACAGTGTCGAAGCGGGTGACTTGTTCGTGGTCTCCGGCATCCCCGAAATCGAGGTGGGGGACACGCTCACGAGTGTCGAAACCCCTTCGCCTCTGCCGCGACTCGTGGTCGATGATCCGGTCATCCGCATGAGCTTCGGCGTCAACACTTCTCCGATGGCGGGACGCGAAGGCAAATTCCTCACCAGTCGCCACTTGCGCGACCGTCTCGAACGCGAGATTCTCGGCAACGTTTCGATTCGTATCGCCCCCACCGACTCGCCCGAAGTCATCGAGGTGTCGGGGCGCGGTGAATTGCAGTTGGCGGTTCTCATCGAGAACATGCGTCGCGAGGGCTACGAACTGCAGGTCAGCCGCCCCGAGGTGGTGACCAAGGAAATCGATGGTCGCCGTCATGAACCCCTCGAAGAGGGAACCGTCGACGTTCCCGACGAGCACGTCGGAGCGGTCACACAGGCCCTCGCGCCGCGAAAGGGTCGCGTGACCGACATCAGGCCCGGCGACGTCGGACGCACTCTCGTTGGATTCGAGGCTCCGTCCCGCGGCCTCATCGGCTTCCGCTCGCAGGTGATCACCGAGACCCGAGGAACAGCCCTCATCCACATGCGTCTCGTCGGATGGACGCCGTGGGTCGGCGAACTTCCGCACCGAACCGGAGCCGCGATGATTTCCGACCGAACGGGAAAGGTGACCGCGTACGCGCTCGACAACCTTCAGCTTCGTGGCACCCTTTTCGTCTCGCCCGGCGAAGAGGTCTACGAGGGCATGGTCGTCGGCGAGAATTCACGCAGCGATGAAATGGTCGTGAATGCCGTGCGCGCAAAA
>DAINNS010000225.1:0-2602 GCA_036735765.1 Ilumatobacteraceae bacterium
CACCAGCACCTTGTCGGCCAGAGGGTCGAGGAATGCGCCACTGCGGGTGATGCCGTGGCGGCGCGCCAGGTAGCCGTCGATGCCGTCACTTGCACACAACACGAACCACACGGCAAGTGCGACCCACGAGCCACCGGGTTCGACGGGAATCATGGTGAACAGCAGCGGGGAAACCACGATGCGCCCAACGGTCACGGCGTTCGCCCACGTGATGAGCGCGTTTGGGTCAACCGGCACGGGACGACTCCTCGCGGTCACCCGAAGCACGAGTTGCCCCTTCGGCGACGAGGTCGGGGCCTTCAGCATCGACGATGCGCACCTTGGCGAAACTACCCGTTGTGAGCGATTCGGGAACCCGCACGATGCCATCAATCTGCGGGGCTTCGCGGTGGCTGCGACCCGCGCCCGGTTCGTCGACCAGCACCTCCACCACTTCGTCGATCAGGTCGTCTCGCTTGGCGGCGGTGATGGCATCTTGCAGCTCACGCAACTCGGCAATGCGCTCGTGCATCAACCCGGCCGGCACCTGGTCGGGCAGATCGACGGCGTAGGTGCCCTCTTCGGGGCTGTATTCGAAGAATCCACACCAGTCGAGTGACGCCTCGCGCACGAACGACAGCAGTTGGTCGTGGTCGTCCTCGGTTTCACCCGGGTATCCGACGATGAAGTTGCTGCGGAAGGCAGCCTGCGAGTCACGGGAGCGGATATCGGCGATGCGCTTTAGGAATCGTTCTCCATCACCCCAACGTCGCATACGACGCAAATGGGGCTTCGACACGTGTTGCAGCGAAAGATCGAAGTACGGCACGCCACTCGCCAGAATCGCGTCGATGAGTTCGTCGCTGAGATCACTCGGGTACAAATACAGCAGTCGCGTGCGGGGCACCCTTGCGCTCACCGCCTGCACAAGCGGCACGATCGAACCGGCGCCGAGTTCGTCGGGGCGGTCTTTGCCGTAACTGGCCAAGTCCTGGGCTACCAGCACGATCTCTTTGGCTTGCAACTCGTCGACTTCCTGCAGAATGCTGTCGACGTCGCGGCTTCGCTGCGGGCCGCGGAACGACGGAATCGCACAGAACCCGCAGTTGCGATCACAACCTTCGGCAATTTTCACGTACGCCCACGGTGTGGACGACTTGGGTCGCGGCAAGTTGAGCAAGTCGAACGACGGCACGGTTTCGCTCGTCACCGCGAGTGACGGCTTCTTGCCGAGGGCGATTGCTACACCGAAGCCCGCGATCTGGTCGGCTTCCGGCAAGTTGGCACGCAACTCGTCGCCGTAGCGCTCAGCCATGCAGCCCGTCACCACGAGTCGCGCTCCCTTCTTTCGGCGCTCGCTCAACGCCAAGATGGTGTCGATGCTCTCCTTGCGTGCTTCCTCGATGAAGGCACAGGTGTTCACCACCACCACGTCGGCTTGCGATTCGTCCTCGGTGGCCGTGAGGCCCTGCGCCAGCAACGTGCCGACGATTTTCTCGGAGTCAACTTCGTTCTTTGGGCATCCGAGCGTTTCGACGTAGAAGCGCGATGCCACGCACTCAGGCTACGAGAACACCGCCCGACAACGGGGACGATGGATTCATACAGCGCCTAGCGGTGGAGCGCCAACCCGGCACTCGCCCACGACACCACCGCCACATCGCCGACGCCGGAGCGCGTGATGTACGCCGTTCGCAGGTCGGGGCCGCCAAAGCAGATGTTGGTGGTCATCACGTCGCCCGACTCCACAAATCGCACCACTTCACCGGATGGACTGATGACCGTAATGCCGCCTGCGGGTGCAATGGTCGCGACGCACACGTTGCCGTCACCGTCGATTGCGAGTGAGTCGAGATACACCAACTTCGGTGATGCCCACAACAGGTGATGCGTGTCGAACGGCGTCACCGGCGCAACCACTCCGGGTGCCACGATGTCTCGTACCCATACGCGGGCAGTGTGGGTTTCGGCGTAGTACAACTTGGTACCGTCGGGCGACAGTCCGATTCCATTGGCGGCCTCCACCGGGAACACCACTTCATTGATGTGTGAGCCGTCGAGCTTGGCGTAATAGATGGATGTGCGATCACCGCTTCGTTCGTGACGAATGCCGTGGTCGGTGAAGTAGAACCCACCCTTGCCATCCAGCACCACGTCGTTCGGCCCGCGCAGCGGGTGACCATCACACGAGTCGTACAACAGGGTGATCACACCAGTCTTGGGATCGACTCGCTCGATACGGCCGCCGGTGTATCGCGAGGGGTCGAATGGTCCGGGCAACATCAAGCCGCCGAGATCGATGGGTGTAAACGATCCACCGTTGTTGCACACGATCAGCGAACCATCGGCACACTCCGCCAAACCGTTGGGCCCACCTGGCACGTCGGCCACCAGTTTCGTGGAGCCGTCAGACATAATCCGCGTGATGCGCTCACCGAACATTTCGACGACGAGCACTGATCCGTCGTCGCATGCGACGGGACCCTCCGGAAACTTGAGACCCTTGCCGATGATGTCCATGGGCGAAGAGTAGCGGCTCAGGAGCCCTGGATCTTCTCCCACTCCTCGAGCGTCATGAGCACCTCACGGGGCTTGGAGCCTTCGCTCGGACCCACGATGCCAC
>DAINNS010000226.1:0-2597 GCA_036735765.1 Ilumatobacteraceae bacterium
AGCGGGTTCGCGCAATAGGTGTAGCGGCTGCCTGCCGTGGCGAGCACCTCTTCCTTCGTGCGGACCAACTGGGGCTTGGCCTTCCAGGCATCGTCGTCTTCGACACCACTGACGAGTGCACCCTCGATGTAGTCGTTGTCGAGGAGCCACGACAGCATCGCGGTGACGAAGCCGCCGTCCTGGCCTTTTTCGTGCTGGACCGTGTCACTGGCCCGGGTGAGGAGAAGTTGACGCCACACGCCGGCCATCTCGTCGGGGTTGCGCACACGCCCGAACAGGTGCATGTCGGCCGATTCTTCCCATTGGCGGAAGCGCGGACAGGCGCGAGTACAGGTGGTGCAGCCGCCTTCCTCGCCGAAACCGTGGATGCAGTTGTCGAGACCGAGTGACTCTTCGAGATGGAACGGCTTGTACTTGCCTTCGACGTGTTCATAGCCGATCACGTCGTGCGGGCAGGTGACGACGCACCCGGCGCACCCGGTGCAGAGCCCCGTGTTGATGACTTCGTTGTAAAGCTCTCGCCACTGGGCGGTCCAGCGCGTCGCAGCCGCGGGGGCCGAATCGGTCATGGTCATGCAGACGACTCTAGTGATGCGACCCCCACTGCCGCCCCTCGAGCGTCAGGGGTGCGTCACAGTGCGTCGGGGCCCGTTTCACCCGTGCGGATGCGCACGATTTTCTCGACGCTGGTCACCCAGATCTTGCCGTCACCGATCTTGCCGGTGCTGGCCGCCGAGCGGACGGCCTCGATCACGCGATCGACCACCGAGTCGTCGACGACGACCTCGATGCGAACCTTCGGGACGAACTCGATGTTGTACTCGGCTCCGCGGTACGTCTCGGTGTGGCCGCCCTGGCGACCGAAACCACGAACCTCGGAAACCGTGATGCCTTGCGCGCCTGCCGCCTTGAGGGCGTCTTTCACGTCGTCGAGTTTGAACGGCTTCACTACTGCAGTGATGAGCTTCATGTTTTGATCCTATTCGTCTCGTTGTCAGGCCTGATAGGCGGTTTCTGCGTGCTGGCTCTGGTCGAGACCGACGAGTTCGTCCTCGGTCGAGACTCGTATGCCGATCGTCTTGTTGATGATCACAGCGGCGATGTAGGTCACGACGAAGGAGAACACGAGCGTCGCTGCACTGGCGAGGGCCTGCTTGCCGAGCAGGTCGGGGCCGCCTCCGAAGAACCAACCGTCGGCGCCGAGGCTGTTCACCTTGGTGTCTGCGAAGAAGCCGAGCAACAGCGCGCCGAGGAGACCACCGATCAGGTGAACGGCGATGACGTCGAGGCTGTCGTCGAATCCGAACTTCGTCTTCAATGACAGTGCGAGGTAACACACCGCGCCGGCAACCAGTCCGATGACGATCGGTGCCATACCACCGACGAACCCCGCGCACGGTGTGATGGCAACGAGGCCCGCGACGGCACCCGAAGCAGCGCCGAGCGTCGTGGCATGACCCGCGCGGAGTTTCTCGACGAGGAGCCACGCGAGCATCGCCGACGCGGCGGCGAGTTGCGTGTTGATCAATGCTTGTGCGGCGAGACCGTTGGCGCCGAGGGCCGACCCGGCGTTGAACCCGAACCAGCCGAACCACAGAATGCCCGTGCCGAGAATCGTGAACGGCAGGTTGTGGGGTGGCATCGCCTCGCGCTGCCAACCACGGCGCTTGCCGAGGACGAGCACGACCGCGAGGGCGGCCGCACCGGCGTTGATGTGCACGACGGCGCCACCGGCGAAGTCGAGGGCACCTTCACCGAAGAGCCAACCGTTCGGGCTGAACACCCAGTGAGCGACGGTCGGGTAGACGATGATCGCCCACACGCCGATGAGGATCGCGTAGGCGGAGAACTTCATGCGGTCGGCGGTTGCGCCGGTGATGAGCGCGGGGGTGATGACCGCGAACATCATCTGGTACGCGACGAACGCGAGCGGCGGAATGACGAGTGCGAAGTCACCGACGTAGCCGGGAAGATTCGGTGCGTTCGCGACGTCGGAGAGGAAGAGGAAGTCGAAGTTTCCGATCCACTTGTTGTCACCGCCGAAGGCGAGGCTGAATCCGATGACGGCCCAGATCACCGAGATCAGGCCCATGGCGAAGACGTTCTGCATGAGCATGCCGAGAACGTTCTTGGAACGGACCATGCCGCCGTAGAAGAAGGCAAGGCCGGGGGTCATGAAGAGGACCAGTGCGCAGGAGACGAGCACCCACGCGGTGGCCCCTGTGTCGATGGGGGTGTTGGCTGTCATGGGCCAAAAAATAAATGTCGGTTGTTAACGGACTGTTTCCGCAACGTGAAAGAAGAACAGTGAAAGGACACGGTGGAACGACGAATCGCCGCCGCTTGCGCGACGGCGATTCGCCCACCCCATCCATACCCGGGGGAGACCCCGGGAGATTCGTGTCGTGCTGCTAGCGGAGGTTGAACTCCGGATAGGCCGCAACACCCATCTCGGGAAGGTCGAGGCCCATGACCTCGTCCTCTTCCTTCGAACGGATCCCGCCCTTGGTGAGGGCATTCTGGATCTTGAAGAACGCGAAGGAAATGCCGAAGATGACGGTCCAGATGACGGCGAGGCCGAGCAACTGTGCGCCGAG
>DAINNS010000227.1:0-2544 GCA_036735765.1 Ilumatobacteraceae bacterium
TCGTTGTTCCTGAAACCGACATTGCCGCTGTACATGTCGTACTCGCAGGGTCGCAACCCGCAGGGTGCACTCGGCCTCGCCGTACTGATGCTGCTCTTCACCACCCTGGCCTTTTTCGCTGCCTCCAGGCTCCGCGGAAGAGGCCGACGCTCGACACGCGAAGCGATCGGAGTCCTGCCATGACCGAGAAACCGGGCCTCACTTTCGAGGCGGTATCAAAGAAGTTCGGGGAAACCGAGGCGCTGGTTTCCTTCGACCTTGCGATACAGCCGGGGGAATTCGTCACACTCCTCGGACCAAGTGGATGCGGCAAGACAACCGCCTTGCGTATCGCCGCGGGGTTCGAAGAACCGACGACGGGGCGCGTCCTGCTCGGCAACGTTGACATCACGCGTCAGCCACCACACACCCGCAACATGGGAATGGTTTTTCAGAGCTACAGCCTTTTCCCTCATCTGAGCGTGGTCGACAACGTGGGTTTCGGATTGAAGATGCGTGGTGCACCACGGCAGTCAATTCACCGAACCGCAGAAGAGATGCTCGAGCTCGTGAGACTCGGTGACCTGGCCGATCGCTTTCCACATCAATTGTCGGGGGGCCAGCAGCAACGTGTGGCGTTGGCTCGCGCGCTTGCAATTGCACCCGATGTCTTGTTGCTTGATGAACCGCTCAGCGCACTCGACGCGAAAGTACGAACCGACATTCGAGACGAAATCCGATCGCTCACCCGGCGCCTCGGCACGACGACGATCTTCGTGACCCATGACCAGGAAGAAGCACTCGGGCTGTCGGACCGGGTCTGCGTGATGAACCTCGGATGTGTCGAACAAGTCGGCTCGCCCGCACAGATCTACGACCATCCCGCAAGCGACTTCGTCGCGTCGTTCGTCGGAGAAATGAACCGCATCCGCATAGGAGAGGAGTCCCTGTCGGTGCGACCGGAGCGAGTCCGCCTCGTGGACTCGAAGACTGCTCGACACTCCGGGCGCGTCGAGTCGACGACATTCCATGGCTCGCACGTTCGTTACGTCGTGCGACTGGACGATGGACAATCGATCCGGGTGTCAAGGCCACACAACCCCGATGACCCATTGCTTTCCGAGAAAATCGTTGGTATCCAATTCGAGGAGGAGACCAATTCATGATCCTGTCAGCAACCGAAATCGAACACTTTCGCAATCGTGGCTGGGTCGTGACCAATCTCATCGACGACATCACCGCGAGAGAAATCGTGCGCTGGGTCGACGACATCGCGGAATGGGCCGACGACGGCCCATGGCTCCACTACCGCGAGATGACCGACTTCGGACCGAAGATCTGTCGAACCGAGAACTTCACTCCGCACCACGCAGGAATGCACCAGCTGCTGCGCCTCGGACGGTTGGTCGCAGCAGCCAGCGAGCTACTCGGAGAGCCCGCGGTTCTGTACAAAGAGAAGATCAACTACAAGCTGGTCGGTGGTGCCGGATTCTCCCCGCACCAAGACGCGCCTGCGTACCGCTTCGTCGACACCCATGTCAGCTGCATGATCGCCGTCGACGACGCGACCGTGGCCAACGGCTGTCTAGAAGTCGTCTCGGGAATGCACGCCGAGATTCTGCCGATGGATGACGTTGGCTGCATTCGACCCGATCTCGCCGCCACTTTCGAATGGGAAGTCGCCGAACTCCGTGCCGGCCAGGTTCTGTGGTTCCACTCGCGCACTCCACATCGCAGTGGACCGAACAACTCGGTCGCAGATCGACGAGCGTTGTTTCCCACGTACAACGCGCTGCGCGAAGGGGACCTTCGCGACCGCTACTACGAACAAAAGGCAGCCGAGTTCAACGCCTCGCGTGACGGAGGATCCACCGTTCGCGTGTCGCTGATCGGCGATTTCCAAGGAAGGCCGGTCTGATGTCCGACAAGATCAACTCCATCGTGCGACTCTTCGAGACCTGGGGCGGCGACTCCTACAGCGAGTTGGTGTCGCAAACCGCACACGCCGAGCAGTGCGCAGCTCTTGCGGCAGCGCACGGCGCCGACGACCGCCTGGTGATTGCCGCCTTGTTACACGACCTCGGGCACCTGCTCGTGCTCGATGCGAACGCGGGTCGTGCGCAACTCGATTCCGACGACGAACACGAAGCGACCGGAGCACGGGAACTCTCGCGTATCTTCGGCCCGAACGTCGCCGGACCCGTTGCCCTTCATGTCGCCGCAAAACGCTATTTGTGCGCCACCGACGCGGCCTACCACGCCACTCTCTCCCCCGCCTCGGTCGCGAGTCTCGCCATGCAGGGTGGACCGATGACGCGACCCGAGGTGGAACGCTTCGAGCGTTCACCGCGTTTCACTGACGCCGTTGCGCTTCGCAAATGGGACGACGAGGCAAAGGTCGCCGGCAAGTCCGTCGCCACTTTCGCGTCGTACGTCCCGGTCATGGAAGACCTCGCCGACCGCTGGACACACTCCTGAGGGATCTCGGTGTGAAATAACCCGGATTCCGAGCCTATTCACACCGAAAACCCTTGGTTAGAAGTTGGTGATGGCTCCGGTTTCGGC
>DAINNS010000228.1:0-2512 GCA_036735765.1 Ilumatobacteraceae bacterium
AGCCCGCACCCGCCAAGAAGATCGCATGGATTGCCTGCGAACTTCCGTCGTGTGCAGAAGTCGGCGAAGACGCTCAGTTGTTCGCCGATGCTCTCGGTTGGGAACTGAAGGTCATCAACGGCAAGAGCTTCGAGCCCGCACCGTCGATCCAGCAGGCCCTCGACTGGGGTGCTGACTACATCACGATCTCCGGTTCGCCGGTTGCTCTGTTCCAAGAGCAGTACGACGCAGCATGCGCCAAGGGCGTGAAGTTCGCCGTTGCGTACACCACCGAGCCCGTCAACGAGTGCACAATCACTTCGGTCGGCGAAACTTCGTCGGTCGCGGAGAACGCAGAGAGCATCGCAGCTTGGATCACCGCCGACTCGGCAGCAGCCGCAAAGGTCGTCATGGTGAACATCCGGGACTTCCCGATCCTCGTTGCCGAAGAAGACGCCCTGAAGGCCGGCCTTGCGAAGTACTGCAAGGCTTGCACCTTCGACGTCATCCCGGTGACCCTCGATGACCTCGGCGCCGGCAAGGTGCCGCAGTCGGTCGTTTCGTACCTCCAGGAGAACCCTGACACCACCTACATCCACTACGCATTCGGCGGTCTGCCGACCGGCGTGACCGAGGCCCTCAAGACCGCGGGCATCGAAGGTGTGAAGCAGGTCGGCGTCGACTTCTCGGCTCCGAACCTCCAGGAGATCATCGATGGCACGCACAGCGTGTGGACCGCGAACCCGAAGGCCATGGGCCTCGCCCTCGCATTCCACGCTGCGGTTCTCGATGCCGCTGGCGTTGAGTACACCGATGAGCGCGAAGGCGCCAAGCTCGGTCGTGACTTCCTCATCGACTCGGCTGATGCCGCGAAGGCCATCCTCGATGGCGGCGGACTCCAGGTCTTCAAGGGACCCGAGGGCTACCTCGACCAGTTCAAGAAGCTGTGGGCCGTCGGCTGATCCAGCCAACACCGAATTGATCAAGGGCGGGGCGCAAGCCCCGCCCTTTTTCATTCTCGGGGCGCAAGCCCCGCCCTTTTTCGTTCTCAGCGTTCGCGCGTAACATCCGCACGTGAGCGAACCTGTCTATGACGACATCGTCATCGGCGGTGGTGCGTCGGGATGCGTGATGGCGAACCGACTGTCGGCCTCGCCGTCGAACAGGGTTTTGCTGCTCGAAGCCGGCGGCAAGGCATCCCATCCGCTGTTCGCAATGCCGAAGGGCATCGCGGTTGTTTCGTCGTCACCGCGGTGGACGTGGCGCTTCCCTGTCGCCCAGAAACGTCTCGGTCGTCTCGACCTCGGTGAGACATGGGTGAACGGCCGCGTGCTCGGTGGCGGCAGTTCCGTCAACGGCATGATCTGGTCACGCGGCCATCGGCACGACTACGACGATTGGGAGCGCGCAGGTGGCAGCGCGTGGGGCTGGGACTCGATGCTCGCCGCGTATCGCGCGATCGAAGACCACGAACTGGGCGCGAGTGACACGCGCGGCGCGGGCGGTCCCGTGCGGGTGTCGATTGGTCCGTTCCGCTATCCAGAAGCCGACGCGTTCATCGCGGCCGCCAAAGAATCGGGATTACCCGATCGCGGTGACGATCTCAATCATCCCGACCTCGACGGTGTTGGTTGGTATGCCCACTCGGTGCGCAACGGCCGTCGCGAAAGTTCGGCGACGGCATTCCTCGATCCGGTGCGGAAACGCGCGAACCTCGACGTGGTCACGAATGCCGTTGCGGAACGCATCGAATTCGACGGCAAGCGTGCGTGCGCAGTCGTCGCGCGGGTCGACGGCCGCCGTGTGCGTTACCGCGTGCGTGGCGAAGTGATCGTTGCGTCGGGCGCGGTGCAATCACCCAAGTTGCTGGAACTGTCGGGTGTGGGCGACGGTGAACGTCTGCGCGGACTCGGCATCGATGTCGTGCATCACAGCCCGAATGTCGGCGAGAATCTGCGCGATCACTTGGTCTTTTCGATGCCGCATCGCCTCGTGGGGAGCAAGGGCCTCAACCACCGTTACCGCGGCATCGGCAGACTCCCCGATCTGCTGCGCTATCAGTTCGCCGGCACCGGCCCCATGACACTCGGTCCGTACGAAGTCGGCGCGTTCACCCGAAGCGACGCCGCGCAGGACCGTCCCGATCTGCAGTTGTACTTTTCCGCGCACTCGAAGGCGTCGGGCCGTACGACGACCGAACGCGAGCCCGGTTTCACCGTCGCCGTCTTCATCGTCCAGACGTCGAGTCTCGGCTCGGTGCACATCACATCAGCCGATCCCGACGCGACACTCGACCTGCGGCCGAATCATCTCACCGACGAAGCCGACCGTCGCCGCGTCGTGGCCGCGGTGCGTTCGGTCCGCGAGATTCTGCGTCAACCTGCATTCGCAGAACTACTCGGTGTGGAACGCTCGCCGGGTGCAGCCGCCGAATCCGACGACGAAATTCTCGAGGCGATGCTGCCACGCATCGCGGGCGGCACCCACGCAATGGGAACGTGCGCGATGGGCCGTGGTGACGATGCGGTGCTCG
>DAINNS010000229.1:0-2506 GCA_036735765.1 Ilumatobacteraceae bacterium
CGGTTTGGAGGGAATTCGCGCGGTGGTCGATGCGGCCGAGCAGATGCCGTTCACGTTCGGGGTTGCCGCGTCGTCTTGCGTGCCGGCTTCGCCGTTCGAAAGTGCCGGCGCCGCATTCACGCCGCAGGATGTGAAGCGCATCATCGACGAGATGGGTGCCATCGGCGTGGCCGAGGTGATGAACTTCCCGGCCGTCATCAACGGTGACCCGATGTTCCGCGAGATCATCAAGACCGCCGGCTGGCGGCGTGTCGACGGCCATGCACCGGGCCTGAAGGGACGCGCGCTCGACGCGTACCTCGCTGCGGGTGTCGAGAGTTGTCACGAATCGTTCGCTCCCGACGAGGCGCACGAAAAGCGCCAGAAGGGCATGTGGGTGTTCCTTCGTCAGGGGTCGGTGTGTCAAGACCTCGTCGAATTGTTGCCCACCGTGTTGCATCATGGTCCGCTGTGCTCGGCGTTCTGCAGCGACGACCGCGAGCCCGACCTGTTGCGCGATGAAGGGCACATCAACCACTGCATCCGTCTGGCAGTCGGCGCCGGTCTGAACGAAATCGACGCGTTGTTGGTGGGTTCGTATTTCCCCGCGCAGTACCACAATTTCTTCCACCTCGGTCAGCTCGGTCCGGGTTACCAAGCCGATGTCGTGGTGTTCGACACGCTCGAAGGGTTCCGTCCGTCGATGGTGCTGCAGTGCGGACGTGTCGTTGCGCGCGACGGCAAGATCCTTCCTGGCGTGGTACCTCAGGTCGACCCGCCGAAGAGCCTTTACAACCGGGTGCGACTGCACCACGTGCCGTCGGCCGCCGAGATGACGATCGAGCCGCCCGCCAACGGCAAGGCGCGGGTCATCGGCGTGAAATCTGGGACCGTGCGCACGACGTCGCTGATCCTCGACGTGAACGATGCGACCAACGACATCGCGCGCATCGGGGTGGTGGAACGCCACAAGGCAACGGGTCGTATCGGACTCGGCTACGTGTCGGGTTACGGCATCACCCGTGGTGCGATCGCGTCGACCGTTGCGCACGACGCTCACAACATCATGGTTGTCGGTGCGCGCGACGCATCGGGCCCCGCCGACATGGCCGCCGCGGTGGCGCGTGTCGCCGAAATGGGCGGGGGACAGGTCGTGGTCGTTGACGGCAAGGTCATCGCCGAGGTCGCGCTACCCATCGCCGGTCTGATCAGTGAAAAATCTTTGCCCGAAGTCGCCGCCGAGATCGACCACGTCGTCGAAGTGGCCCGAACCCTGGGGATCACCCTCGATGCGCCGTTCATGTCGCTTTCGTTCCTGGGACTTTCGGTGATTCCCGACCTGCGGATCACCGACCATGGCCTGGTCGACGTGAACGTGTTCGGCGTCGTGCCAGTGGCCGTCTGACCGCGCCGAGAAATACGTCGTCGTTCACCTTCCGTACATCTTTCGTTTGCCCGATGGTCAGAACTGTCTGGCACGGTGAAATCCTTATGACCAGTGTCCTCAGTGAACCCGCCTTGGCGAGTCCTCCGAGGAGGGAGATCGTCGATCGTCGGAGCCTCGGTGACCGAATTTTTCGGAAGGGTGTCACGCTCGGTGCGTTGACCGCCTTCATCGTCCTCAGTCTCATCGCGTCTCTGCTCTTCTTCCGCGGATTCCAGATTTTCAGTGCGTTTGGACTGGATTTCATCACCACCTCGACATGGGAAGACGTCGATGGCACGGTCGAGAACGCGAAGTTCGGAGTTGCGGCGATGCTTGTCGGCTCGATCGTCGTCGCGACGATTGCAATGGCTGTTGCTTTTCCGTTCGTGGTGTCGAGCGCGCTGTTTCTCGAGTTCTACGTGCCGCACAAGCTGAAAGCGGTTCTTGTCGCGATTCTTGACCTCATGGCGGCGATCCCCTCCATCATCTACGGCCTGTGGGGCTATCTGGTGTTGATGCCGCTTGCCTCCGGTTGGGCCGCGTCGATCAACAATTATCTGGGATGGATTCCCATCTTCGGTGTCGACTTCGACAACTTTGAGGCATCACCGTTCGTATCGGGTTTGGTTCTCGCGCTCATGGTCCTGCCCATTGCGATGTCGGTGACGCGCGAGGTCTACTCCCGCGCCCCGCTTGATCAAATCCAAGCGGCGTACGCGCTTGGGGGATCGCGATGGGGTGCCATTCGCACCGTCGTCATCCCTTTCGGCCGCAGTGGTCTCGTTGGCGGAATGCTCCTCGGCATGGGACGTGCACTTGGTGAGACGGTGGCGGTTTTGTTGACACTCAACCTTGTCTTCGAGGTGAAGTTCCAGATTCTCGCGAGTGCGGGAGGAAGCGTCGCCTCGCTCATTGCGAGTCGATTCGGTGAGGCATCACCGCTCGAGTTGAAGGCGTTGATGGCGGCCGGCCTGGTTCTCTTCCTCTTGACGTTGATTGTCAACTTCGGTGCGTCCACAATCGTCGCCCGGGCAGAGCGGAGAGTGAAGTGACGAACATCGAGGTGAAGATTCCGGAACGGCCGCGTCCTTGGATCAACAG
>DAINNS010000230.1:0-2473 GCA_036735765.1 Ilumatobacteraceae bacterium
GAGCACGACAACCTCGATCCGTACGCCAGCCTCATCGACCACATGCGCAAAGAGGCACCGCCGTATCTCAACCTCACCGAGACTCAACTGCGCGGGTACCTCGGCATGTTCGGGCTTTCGTCGAACAAGGTCTTTCAAGTGTCGGGCACCCTCTCGGGTGGCGAAAAGACGAAGCTCGCGCTCGCCATGCTGATGGTCGGCCGCAACAACCTGCTGTTGCTCGACGAACCGACGAACAACCTCGACCCATCCAGCCGCGAGGCCATCGCCGATGCCCTCAGCACGTGGAAGGGCGCCATCATCTTCGTCAGCCACGACACCGAGTTCGTCGAACGACTCGCACCCACCAAGGTGCTGCTGCTTCCCGACGGCGAAGTCGACTACTTCAACCAGTCCTGGCTCGACCTCGTCAGCCTGTCGTAGCCGCTACGCGACGTCGACGAGCGCAAGAAGCTCGGCCGACACGAACAAGCGGGGCGGTCGACCCTTGCCGACCGGACGAGAGTGCTCTTCCAACACACCACACGACGCAAGTGTTTGCAGCGCGCTGAGTGCCGACCGGTCCGAAATTCCCAGTTCGACGGAGACGAGCCGGGCATCGAGGACCGGTAGTCGCGGAATGAGGCCGACGACGTTCCATGCACACGCGTCGGTTCGCACCAGCAGACGTGCGCGCCACCGCGCCTTCAACTCTTCGACGGATTGAACGAGAGCGAGTTGCCGCTGTGAGGAGCGCACCGCAACGTCGGCAAACCACGCGACCCACGAATCGAGGTCGCCCATGCGGAACAAAGTGAGGCCCGACAGGTAGCCGCCGATGTCGCCGTTGATCACCGCGCTGAGTGCCGGCGGTGCAACGAGGCCGAGTCGTCGGCACAAAACCCAGTCGATCAACAGTCGTCCGACACGGCCGTTCCCGTCGGCGAACGGATGGATGAGTTCGAACTGCGCATGCAGTACGGCTGCCTGTGTCACCGGGTCGATGTCGGTTCGGTTCGCGAACGCGACAAGATCATGGACCAGTTCAGGAACCATTTCCGGTGGGGGTGTGACCAGTGCGGCGTCGATGGGTGATGCGCCGCCGATCCAGCCCTGATCGGTGCGAAGAACGCCGATCAGTTCGGGGGAGAGTTGCGTCGAAGACATCAGACGTCGATGCCAATCGAGCAACGTGTCGATGGTGAGGTCGCGATCAGTGGTTTCCCGCACGAAACGCACCGTTGCGATCGCATCGTGAATCGTGCGCGAAGTGTCGTCGAGTGCCGGCAGTACCGAATCGATGACGGGGGCGCGCACACCTTCGATGTACGACGAGGCGAGCGCTTCGTTGCGGGCAAACAAATGCGCGAGGCTCGCAAAATCGGGCGGAACCATTTCGGCAGCGACGAGAAGGCGCGAGGTTGCCGATGCACATTTCGCTGCAGTCGGCGCCCGGACCTCGAGGCTTTGTGCCACGAGGGGATGCGGAACGTGGGATGTGATCCGCCGCCCACGCCACGTGATTGTGCGTGTTCGGGTGGGTCTCATTTGATGAAGGCTAAGACGTTTTCTTTCGGAAAACAGTAATGAATTGTGAGGTACTGTGTAATGCGTTATAGTGGTCTCGTGGTGAACCCCGCGGACTCGACGCAGTTGTTGAAAGGCGTTCTCGATCTTGCGGTGCTCGCGGTCTTGTCCGCCGAAGACGGCTACGGCTACGACGTCGTGCGACGTCTGCGCGATGGCGGTCTGAGAGATGTCGCCGAAGCGTCCGTCTACGGAACCCTCCGCCGCCTCTTCGCAGATGGATACCTCTCCAGTTACGTGGTGCCGTCCGACGAGGGTCCCCACCGCAAGTACTACGCACTCACCCCGAACGGCCACACCCACCTTGTCGCGCAGGCCGAAGTGTGGCGCGATTTTTCCCGGGCGGTCACAGCCCTCGTCGACTCCGCAAAGAAGGACTGATCCCAATGAGTTCTGAAAACGTGTCTCACTCGATCGCGAAATTCGCCGCCGACGTGCGTCGTGCACTCGGACACCTGTCGGCCGACCAGATCGCCGAACTCACCGGCGACCTCGAAGCGAACATCACGGCATCCGTCGCCGACGGTGCGCCGATTCCCAATGTTGATTCCTACGTCAACGAACTACTCAGTGCTGCGGGCCTCTCGGCTCCGCAAGCGGCGAGCGAAGCCAGGTTTGCCGACGTCGTCGCGCTCGTTCGCAGTGCAACTCATGGGCTTGCTCCGATGTGGTGGCTCGTTCGCGCGATCGCAGCGACCGCGGTGCTCGGGTCGCTCACGTCGACGTCGCCCGCTTTCGGGGCTGGAATCACCGGCATCAGGGTTGCCGATCGGGGATATCTCGGCTTAGCAACGCTCGTCATCGCGCTCGTGGCATCGGTGTGGGGTGGACGTCAAGAGAAACGCTGGCCGTGGCCGTTGCGTGTCGCCCCTGCCGTCGCGGTGGTGTTCGTCTTCCTCGGCCAAAT
>DAINNS010000231.1:0-2288 GCA_036735765.1 Ilumatobacteraceae bacterium
CTCGGCCTCGCGATGGCCGGCCTCGTCGCCGCATTCGATCTGTACGTCATGCGCAACCGACCCAAAGAAGCGCTGTAGAACCAAGGACCAACAATGTCGACCGTCAGCGTTTCCCACCTCAACAAGATCTTCAACACCGGCAAGGCCAACCAGGTCGATGCCCTCGTCGACGTGTCACTGACCATCGAAAAGGGCGAGTTCGTCTCGCTCATCGGTCCGTCGGGTTGCGGCAAATCGACGCTCCTGCGTCTCATCGCCAACCTGCTCGAACCGACATCCGGCGACATCGTCGTCGCGGGCAAGTCGGCCAAGCAGTCACGCCTCGACCAGGACTACGGCATGGCGTTCCAGCAGGCAGGCCTCTTCGACTGGCGCACGGTCACGAAGAACATCGAGCTTCCCCTCGAATTGAAGGGCTGGGACAAGGCAAAGCGCGAGGCGCGTTCCCGCGAAATGCTCGAGCTCGTCAAGTTGCCCGAATTCGCCGATCATTTCCCGTGGCAGTTGTCGGGTGGCATGCAACAGCGCGTGGCGATCGCACGTGCGCTTGCCGCACACCCGCCGCTGCTCCTCATGGACGAACCCTTCGGGGCCCTCGACGAGATGACACGCGAGCACATGCAGGCCGAACTGCTCAGCATCTGCGCGAAGACCGGCACCACGGTCGTGTTCGTCACGCACTCGATTCCCGAGGCGGTGTACCTGTCGAACCGCGTTGTCGTCATGTCGCCGCGGCCGGGACGCATCACCAAGATCGTCGACGTCAAACTCGACGGCCACCGCAACGAAACCACGCGCGAGCGCCCCGAGTTCTTCGCCGCGATCACCGCGGTTCGCGAGGCATTGCGGGCCGGCGGCGGCCACGCCCACACCGGCGCAGGGGTCGAGGACCGCTGATGGGTGCCCGTCTCCGCACCGTCGCGCCGCCGTTGGTCTTCGGCGTCGCGTTCATCGCGTGGTGGGAAGCGGCCGTCAAGATCTTCGACCTGAAGCCCTACTTCCTCTCCGCCCCCTCGAAAATCTGGGACCAGTTCGCCAACAACAAGAGCCTCATCTGGGAGGCCACCCGGGTGTCGGGAACCAACGCGCTCGTCGGCCTTCTCGCCGGAACGATTCTGGGCATCGCGATGAGTTTCCTCCTCAGCCGTTACAAGATCCTCGGCGACATCGTCACGCCACTTGCCATTGCGCTGAACGCAATTCCGATCTTCGTGCTTGTCGCCGTGCTGAACAACATGTACAGCATCACGAGCGAGATCCCGCGCCGACTCATGGTCACCTTGGTCGTGTACTTCATCGTGCTCGTGAACGTCGCCAAGGGGCTCACACAGGTCAGCCCGACGCAGATCGAACTCATGCGCTCCTATGCCGCCCCCGAGTCGGCAATTCTGCGCAAGGTCCGTGTCCCGAACGCCGTTCCCTATCTCTTCACGGCCCTCAAAATCTCGGCTCCTGCCGCGGTCATCACCGCTTTCGTGTCCGAATACTTCGGTGGCGCGCAGAACGGACTCGGTAGCCGGATCACCAGCAACATCGCCAATTCGAAGAACGCCGCAGCCTGGGCCTACGTGCTCGGCGCGTGCCTTTTGGGCCTTGCGTTCTACCTGATCTCCATCATCGTGGAGAGCGCCGCTACACCCGGCGGCGCGAAGCGCACTTCGGGGCGTTCGCAATGAACGCTCCGACCAACACAAATACAAACACAAACAGCGGGACACCCCCGCGGGGAGGAATACAACACACATGAAGAACCGTCTAGTGAAGAGGCTCGCGGTCGGTGCCGTGGCCCTGTCGCTCGTTGCCGCTGCTTGTGGCGACGACAGCGATTCGGGCGAGTCCACCGCCGACACCACGGCCGCAACCGAGGAGACCACGGCGACCGGTGACACCACCGCCACCGCGGACACCACTGCTGCTGCCGAGGAGTGCACCGAGCCGACCAAGGTGAAGCTGCAACTGCAGTGGTTCATCCAGGCGCAGTTTGCGGGCTACTTTGCCGCGCAGGACCAGGGCTACTACGCCGACCAGTGCCTCGACGTCGAAATCGTCGAAGGTGGCGTCGACATCGTTCCCCAGCAGCAGCTGGCTGACGGTGCCGTCGACTTCGCACTGTCGTGGGTTCCGAAGGCTCTCGCCAGCCGCGAGGCCGGCGCGAACATCGTGAACATCGCACAGGTGTTCCAGCGCTCGGGCACCCTGCAGGTGTCGTTCAAGGACAAGGCCATCACCTCGGCCGCGGACTTCAAGGGCAAGAAGATCGGTAACTGGGGCTTCGGCAACGAGTTCGA
>DAINNS010000232.1:0-1663 GCA_036735765.1 Ilumatobacteraceae bacterium
TGCCGTGGGTGGTCTGAATTGCCGCCGAACGTCGCCGCGCTTCCGATGGCCGATCAAGAATCGACTCACATGTGGCAACGACGGCTTCATACAGACGCGGCTGGTTGGACGCTTGAAGTTCGTCGAGTTGTTGGTCGGCGACCGCGGAGTAGCCCGCCTGAGCGTGGGGACTCATGAAACCCGCGCAGAGCGGCTACGACGAACGGTCGGAGACTCGGCTGCGCGAGCAAGAAGATCCTGAAGTTCCGGCGAGTGGTCGTACTCGTATTGAGCACGCGACACCACGACGGCAGGTTCGAGAAGAAGGCTTCCATCCTCGTTTTCGGTGACGATGAAGCGCTCGTTGCGGCGACCAGGGATAACGACCCGGCTGCGATGGTCTGTCTCGATGAGATAACCCATGAGCTCAGTCTATCCCACTTTCCCAATGTGGGCATCTTCAACTGACGGGCTGTGGCCAGGCCGCAGTTAGGCTTCGGCGCACTATGAAGCTCATCCGTCGGGCCCTCTTGGCTCTCAGCGTTGCGGGGGCCATCGCCGCCACCTTGCGCCTGAAGGGCAAGAGTGTGGTGCCGCCCCAGCAGGGCGGCTGGCGCGACATCTCGTCATCCAAGTAGGCCGCGATGATCGTCGTTGCGGGCACCGGATTGGTGGGCACCCACGCCGCCGAGCAACTGCGTCGCCGTGGCCACGAGGTGCGCTCGGTGTCGCACAAGACGGTGAACGAAATCGACCCGACCCTTGTCGAAGTTGTGTTGTTGGCCCACGGCGGCGACCACGCGCGACTCGCGCGACGGTTCCTCGAAGCCGACTGTCACGTGGTGTCTGTCAGCGACGAGACGAAGGACGTGCTCGCCCTCCTCGACCTGAACGGTGATGCACTTGCCGCCGGTCGCACGTTGGTACTGGGTGCGGCGTGTTCGCCGGGGTTGTCGGGGTTGTTGGTGTCGTACCTCTCGAAGAAGCTCGACGACACCGACGAGGTGCACATCGCCGTGCACGGAACCGGTGGGCCCGAATGCGCGCGTCAGCATCACGACGTGTTGTCGGGAACCGCACTTGGCTGGCACGAAGACGACTGGTTACGTCGCCCCGCGGGCAGCGGCCGCGAACTGTGTTGGTTCCCCGACCCCATCGGCTCGCGCGACTGCTACCGCGCCGACCTTGCCGACCCGCTGCTGATCAAGCATGCATTCCCGCACCTCGCGCGCATCAGCGCCCGCACGTCGGCCACGCGCCGCGACCGTTTGACCGCACGTCTGCCGATGTTGACGCCTCCGCGTGTGCAGGGCGACATGGGTGCGCTGCGCGTGGAAGTGCGCGGCTCACGCAACGGTGAACGCGCCGTCGAGGTGGCCGGCACCGCGCATCCGATGGCCCAGATCGCCGGGTCGGTTGCCGCATCCGTCGCTCACGAACTGCGTCGCCAGGCGCACTTCGGGACCCCGGTTCCACCCGGCGCCCGCGCGTTGGGCGACAACACTTTGCCCAACGACGCACTGCTCGACGACATCATGCAGGCTGGCGTGCGCATCCAATCGTTCTACGGAGTGCAGTGATGCACGACCCAATGAGCACAGTGCAGTGAGCGAACTCGACGACGTTGTGTTGTCGCGTTTGGTCGCATCCGACCAGCGCTACACGCCGGCGCGCCGCGCGTTGG
>DAINNS010000232.1:1673-2195 GCA_036735765.1 Ilumatobacteraceae bacterium
CATTGGGTGACGCGCTGTTGCCGAACAACGACATCCTCGACGACATCATGCAAACCGGCATCCGCATACAGGCCTTTTACGGAGTGCAGTGATGGGGGAACTCGACGAGGTCGTGTTGGCACGGCTCGTTGCCTCGGACCAGCGCTACACGCCGGCGCGCCGCGCGCTTGTTGCCGCGTTGCGTTCGGCGGGTGGCCCGGTGTCGATTCAGGAAATTCAGCGCCTCACCGATGACCTGCCGCAGAGCTCGGTCTACCGCAACCTCTCGGTGCTCGAAGCCGCTGGTGTCGTGTCGCGCATCGTCGGCAACGACGAATTCGGCCGTTTCGAACTGGCCGAAGACCTGATCGGTCATCACCATCATCTGTTATGCGAAGAATGCGGAGCGATGCTCGATGTCACCGTGCCGCCGGCCATCGAACGCCAACTCGACGAAGCGTTGGCGAAGCTGGCCGAGGGCAGTGGCTTCACGCTGCATCACCACCGCCTCGATCTCGTGGGAAGATGCGCACGGTGCAAATG
>DAINNS010000233.1:0-2016 GCA_036735765.1 Ilumatobacteraceae bacterium
CCAGGGCGCCAGTCACGGTAACCACAAGCACCACCGCGCACCGGGCTCCATCGGTTCGTGTTCGTTCCCCGGTCGTGTGTTCAAGGGTCTGAAGATGGCCGGTCACATGGGCCACGAACAGGTGACCACGTTGAACCTCGAAGTGGTTCAGGCCGACCTCGAGCGCGGCTTGCTTCTCGTGAAGGGCTCGGTTCCGGGCCCGAACGGTGGCGTCGTCATCGTCCGCAACGCAGTGAAGGCGAAGTGAAGTCATGCCCTCGGTAACAGTGAAGACAGCAGCCGGCAAAGACTCCGGCAACATCGAACTCGCAGCATCGGTCTTCGGCGTGCAGCCGAACGTTCCGGTGATGCACCAGGTCGTCACCGCACAGTTGGCACACCGTCGCGCCGGAACGCAGAGCACGAAGACGCGCTCGGAAGTTTCGGGTGGTGGCAAGAAGCCGTTCAAGCAGAAGGGCACCGGCGGCGCACGTCAGGGCTCCACGCGCGCACCGCACTACAGCGGTGGTGCGGTTGCACTCGGACCCAAGCCTCGCAAGTACGGCCAGCGCACACCTAAGAAGATGATCAAGCTCGCGCTTGCGTCGGCTCTCTCCGATCGCGTCAACGAAGGCCGCGTGGTCGTCGTCGACGACTGGTCGTTCTCCGCACCCAGCACGAAGTCGGCGCTCGCCGCACTGAAGGCGTTGGGCGTCAGCGGTTCGGTTCTCGTCGTTGTCGGCGCGAACGACAGCAACGTCGAAAAGAGCTTCCGCAATCTCCACGATGCACAGGTCATCACGCAGGCTGAACTGAACGCCTACGACGTGCTGTGCAACGAGTGGGTCGTCTTCACGAAGTCGACCCTTCCCGCAGAAAAGGACGGCGAGTGATGAAAGATCCCCGCGACATCATCCTGAAGCCGATCGTGTCCGAGAAGTCGTACGCATTGATCGAGCAGGGTGTCTACACCTTCGAAGTCGACCCGTCGGCCAGCAAGCCCGAGATCCACGATGCAGTCGAGGCGATCTGGGGCGTGAAGGTCGCCAAGGTCAACACGATGAACCGCAAGGGCAAGGTTCGCCGTTCGCGCGGCACCAACCGTCTTGGCGCCCGCAAGGACACCAAGCGCGCCCTCGTCACGTTGGCGGCCGGCAACGAGATTCCGTTGTTCGAGAGCTGACCGAGAAGAACCGAGAGAACAGAGCACACTCATGGCAATTCGCAAACGGAAGCCCACCAGCGCGGGACGTCGTTTCCAGACCGTCTCCGACTTCTCCGAGGTCACGAAGTCGACGCCGGAAAAGACACTTCTCGCACCGCGCCCCCGCACGGGTGGTCGCAACGCATACGGACGCAAGACCGCACGTCACCGCGGCGGCGGACACAAGCGTCAGTACCGCGTCATTGATTTCAAGCGCAACAAGGACAGCGTCGCCGCCAAGGTCGTCGCAATCGAGTACGACCCGAACCGCACCTGTCGCATCGCGCTTCTCCACTACCTCGACGGTGAGAAGGCCTACATCCTCGCGCCGAAGGGCCTCGAGGTCGGCGACCGTGTCGAGTCGGGCCAGGGTGCCGACATCAAGCCGGGTAACGCGCTTCCGCTGCGCTACATCCCCGTCGGTACCACGGTGCACAACGTCGAACTGCGTCCCGGCCAGGGCGGCAAGATCGGTCGTTCGGCCGGCATGGCAGTTCAGCTGGTCGCAAAAGACGGCGACTTCGCGACGCTGCGTATGCCGTCGAGCGAAATGCGTCGCGTGCTCATCGATTGCCGCGCCACCGTCGGTGAAGTCGGCAACTCCGAGCACGAACTCATGAAGATCGGCAAGGCCGGTCGTAATCGTTGGAAGGGCGTGCGTCCGCAGAGCCGCGGTGTCGCCATGAACCCCGTCGACCACCCGCTCGGTGGTGGCGAAGGCAAGACCTCGGGCGGTCGTCCGGCTGTGTCGCCGTGGGGCAAGCCCGAAAAGCGCACGCGCAACACCAACAAGGCATCGCAGCAACTCATCGTTCGTCGCCGTCGTGGCGGCA
>DAINNS010000234.1:0-1979 GCA_036735765.1 Ilumatobacteraceae bacterium
AACGTGGAAACCACCTATGACGGCAAGTACTACAAACCCGTCAGAGCGAACTGCGACCCGAAGCCGCTGCAAAAGCCGACACCTCCCGTTTGGATCGGTGGCGGTGGAGAACAGTTGACGCTGCGGGTCGTTGCCGAGCACGCGGACTGCTCGAACTTCGGCGGCAAGCCCGAGGAATGGGCACGCAAGCGTGAGATCCTGAAGGGCCACTGCGTCGCGGTTGGTCGCGACGAAACCGAGATCCGCAAGACGTGGTCGCCGGAAGTGTTCATTCGGTCGACCGAGGCGGATCTCGCGCAGCGCACGAAGGGCGGCCTGTGGGGTGATTCGTTCGAGAATTGGCGCGACAACAACCTCGTCGGGACTCCCGAACAAGTAGCGGAGAAAGTCGCCACGTACGTGAAACTGGGTTGTACCGGTTTCATCCCGTGGTGCGCCGACTATCCCGACACGGAGACGATGGAACTTCTTGCGACCAAGGTCATGCCGGAATTCGTCTGATCAGACGTAGTAACGGAAGATGATTTCGGCGACGCACGAGGGCTTGGCTGCGCCCTCGACCTCGAAGGTCACTTCCATGGTGACCTGGGCTCCGCCCGCCACGTCGTCGACCTGCACCAACTTGGCGCCGGCACGCAGCTTCGAACCGACCTGTACGGGCGACATGAAGCGAATCTTGTTCGCGCCGTAGTTGACGCCCATCGAGATACCACCAACGGTGAAGATCTCGGGCAGAAGAACCGGCCCAAGGGACAAGGTGAGGTAGCCGTGGGCGATGGGGGCGCCGAACGGGCCCGACTTGGCGCGCTCGACATCGACGTGGATCCATTGGTGGTCACCGGTTGCCTCTGCAAACTGGTTGACCCGCTCTTGGGTGATGGTCATGTAGTTGCTGTAGCCGAGGTGGTTGCCGACGGAGGATTTGAGACCGTCGATGCCGTTGATCACTGTTGCCATGTCTCACATTCTCACACGTTCGGACGGCCCTCGTGAAAACGGGATTCGGCGGTGTCAGCGGTACCAGATCTTTTGGTGTTGCCTGCTGTGGGGATGGAGCAGGAGTGCACACAAGGCGACCTCGAAGATCGCGTTCAGGGTGCTTCCGCCCGTCAGCTTGCGGTAGATCCCGATCGAGCCGGGCAGTTGCCGGTCGATGTCGGAATACGCGATGAACCGAAGCACGAACGGCGAGAACGATGCAACCACCGCCAGCTTCCAGCCGAGCCTGCGGTCGTTGGCCATCAACCATCCACCTCCCGCATGCAAGGCAACGACGGCGACGCCCAGAATGACGCCCCATCCGTACTGCGCGCGGTAGTAGCCCAGGTAGTCGCTGGTGTCGACGACATCGACCAACAGGAAGAAACCGTTGAGATAGAGCAGCCAGGTCGCGATCTGCAACGTCTGAGGTTGCATCCTGTCGAACCAACGCCGAGGGTTGAGGGGCGAGTGTCCGGATGCCATGCGTTTAGTCTGTCATTCGTGACCGCCGGCCGACGTGCTTTTCGATTCAGTGTGATGTCCTCGGGCGCCTCTGATGCAGAAGCATGGCGTCGACTGATCCAGCGAGTCGAATCCGACGGATACGACATGGTGCACATGCCACAGCACAGGGGAACCAAGGGTTTTTCGCCGCTCGTGGCACTCGGCTTCGTCGCGTCGTATTCCTCGCGCCTACGTCTTGGAACGCTGGTTCTCGACAACGAGTCCGTGCACCCTGCCATCGTCGCGCGCGAAGCAGCAACCCTCGATCTCCTGAGCGGTGGCCGTCTCGAACTTGGAATCGGTGCGGGATGGCTCGAGGCCGATCACGTATCGATCGGCCAGGATTTTTCGGCGGCCGGCGTTCGGATCGAGCGTCTCTCCGAAGCCATTGATGTCTTGCGTGCCTGTTGGACGGGTGAAACTGCGAATTTCGAGGGGGTGCACTACGTCCTGCGGGATGCACCGAACGATCCGAGACCAGCCCGGGCCGGTGG
>DAINNS010000235.1:0-1847 GCA_036735765.1 Ilumatobacteraceae bacterium
GGTCTTGCGAGCCTCTCCGAGGCCCGCCACCCCGTCGAGCAAGCCGCGCTTCATTCGCTTCCCGCGCAGTTCACGGTGGAAAGTGTTGGCGAATCGGTGGGCCTCATCACGGATGCGCTGCAACATGAACATCGCCTCACTCCCGCGTGGCACGACGACGGGTGCCGCCCGACCGGGCACGAACACTTCTTCGAAGCGTTTTGCCAGCGCCGCAACGGGTATCTCGTGCTCGAGGCCCATCTCACGCACGACTTCCACGGCGACGGCGAGTTGACCCTTTCCACCGTCGACAAGAAGCAACTGGGGTGGATAGGAGAACTTTCCCGGCCTCCGAGCGGCTTCATCGACCGCTGCGTCACCTTCACCCGATTGCTGACCCTCGACGTAAGCCCGGAGACGTCGTGTCAGCACTTCCCGCATGGCGGCGTAATCGTCGTTGCCAGGCACGTCTTTCACCTTGAATCGGCGGTATTCGCGCTTCGCCGGCAGACCGTCTTCGAGGACGACCATGGAGCCCACGTAGTCGGTTCCCTGGAGATGCGCCATGTCGTAGCACTCGATACGCAGCGGCGCTTCGGGAAGATCCAAATGGTGCTGGAGCTCGGTCAAGGCCCTGCTCCGCGAATTGTGGTCGGAAGCCCGGCGCATACGGTGTCGGGCGAATTCCTCCCGCGCGTTCAGGGTGACGGTCTCGTGCAGCGAGCGTTTGTCCCCCCGTTGCGGAACACGAATGTCGACGTTGGATCCACGCAGACCTGTGAGCCATGAAACTTGTGTCGAGTGGTCGCGTCCGAGAACGGGCACGAGAACTGACTTCGGATACCCCATCGCGGGTTCATCGCCGTAGAGCTCTTCGATTATTCGATCCACCAACTCGGCTTCCGCCAAATCCTCGACCTTGTCGATGATGAAGCCTCTTCTACCGACGACGCGACCGTGACGAACGAAGAACACCTGCACGGAGGCCTCGAGATCGTCCTGCGCGATTCCGACGACATCGATGTCTTCGCTGCGGTCAGCAACGATCTGTTGCCGCTCCATCGCCCGACGAACCGCCGCGAGACGGTCCCGGAGTCGCGCCGCACTTTCGTATTCGAGCGCAGCCGATGCGGCCGCCATCTGGGCCTCGATCTCGCGCTCGACGTCGTCCGTGCGACCGTCCAGGAAGTCTGTGAGACCACCGACGTGGGCCCTGTATTCCTCCGACGCAATGGCATCGACGCACGGCCCCGAACACTTCTCGATGTGGAACAAGAGACAGGGCCGCCCGAGTCGCTTGTGCTCGTTGAACTTGGAAGCCGGACACGTGCGGACAGGAAACGTTCGGAGGAGAGAATCGAGGGTTTCGCGGATCGCATACGCGTGGGCGTACGGCCCGAAATAGCGGGTTCCCTTGCGCTTCCGGCCTCGCATCACCGTTGCGCGCGGCCACTCTTCGTCCATGGTGATGGCAAGAAACGGGTAACTCTTGTCGTCTCGAAGGCGAATGTTGAATCGTGGGCGGTGTTGCTTGATGAGGTTGTACTCGAGCATCAGGGCCTCGACCTCGTTGCGGACCTCGATCCACTCGACCGATTCGGCCGCGCTCACCATTGCGGCGGTGCGTGGGTGCAGATTTCGCTTGTCCTGGAAGTAATTCGACAGGCGCGATCTCAGGCTCGATGCCTTGCCGACATAGATGACACGCCCGTGCGCGTCCTTGAACTGATACGACCCGGGTGCGTCTGGAATTGATCCGGCGGCGGGGCGCTGGATCATCGTCGCGACACCTTTTTCTCAGGCTGCTTCTTCGACTGCTTCGTTGCCGGTTTTGACGTTGTCGCCTGCTTCGCGGGTACGAGCAGTTC
>DAINNS010000236.1:0-1830 GCA_036735765.1 Ilumatobacteraceae bacterium
ATGTAATGGTCGACTCCGACACCGAAGTTGGTCATGATCGTGTCGACGAGACGCTGTGGTTCATTCGGTCGAAACGCCGTGTTGATTCGGTTCTTCGAGTCGGACTTGGCGATTCTCACGTAGAGGTCGCGCGGGAAGGACAACACCGCTGCCTTGTTCTCGGCGGGGTCGACGCGGATGATCATGATGGTGTCGGTGAGGCCCGCGTATCCGGTGCGACCCTCGACCGTCTTGCCGTAGCGCGAGTTGCTGTCGACGCATTCGTTGTTGTCGCGACCCGTGATGAGGAAGTTCTTCGAGCTGAGGTCGCCCTCGGGGATGTCGTCGAGTGCGTCGGCGGACAACGCACCACTGCCGGACGACTGTTCCCCGGTGGGAGCAATCGACACGACCTTGCGGTCGGTGACGCGCTGGTTGGCGTAGACCAGGGCGCCTCCACCCACGAGCATGCCGAGCGCGACAACGAAGTTGAATCCGAAGATCAACCGTTGCGGCCAAGTGTGATGGTGAAGGTGGCGGTGGGGGCGTCGCGCCATGACCATGACGCTACCCGTCGGAGCTATTCGACCCTATTCAGTGGCGGCGTCAGCGGGAGCAAGGGTGACGGATGCGGCGAGTTCGTTGCCGTCACTGAAAGTGTGATTCTTCACCGACCCGGCGAAGGTGAGGTCGACCATCGCGTCGCGCACCGCCGAGATGGCGGCATCGGGACCCGAGACCTCGAGCGAGGCGACTTCTGCGCGCTGCGAGACTTTTGCCTCGGTCTTTGCCCGGCGCACCGCGGCGAGAACACTGCAGATTGCCTCGAGATCGGCTTCGTGGTCGCCCGCATCGGCGCAACCGGCGAGCAGATCGACCCGCCGCGGCCACGGTGCAGTGTGGATCGACGATTCGTTCCACCAACGCCACACTTCTTCGGCGACGAACGGAACGAGCGGCGCGAAGAGTCGCTGGATGGTCGAGAGTGCTCGGCGCAATGCGACGCGCGCCGAGGCCGCATCGGCCGACGACACGCCCTCGACGTCGTAGGCGCGTTGCTTGACCAGTTCCACGTAGTCGTCGCAGAACCACCAGAAGAACGATTCGGTTCGTTCGAGCGAGCGCGCGTAGTCGAAGCCCGTGAAGGCCTGGGTGCACTCGTCGACAACGCCGGCGAGCCTGTTGAGCATCGCGATGTCGACGCGAGCAGTGGGAACCGCGGACGGGTCGACCTCGCCGAACGAGAGAACGAATTTCGTGACGTTGAGAAGTTTCGTCGCGAGTTTGCGTCCGACCTTCATTTGTTCTTCGCTGAAGGCGGTGTCGACGCCGGGGCGCGCGCTCGCCGCCCAGTAGCGCACCGCATCACTGCCGTACTTGTCGAACAGGTCGATGGGTGTCACCACGTTGCCCTTCGACTTCGACATCTTCTTGCGGTCGGGGTCGAGGATCCATCCCGACAGCGCGGCATTCGACCACGGTGCAACGTCGTGTTCGAAGTGCGAACGCACCATCGTCGAAAAGAGCCACGTGCGGATGATCTCGTGGGCCTGGGGTCGCACGTCCATCGGGAAGACGTTCGCGAACATCGCGGGGTTGTCGAGCCACCCGGCCGCGATCTGTGGTGTCAACGAGCTGGTGGCCCAGGTGTCCATGACGTCGGGGTCGCCGATGAATCCGCCGTCTTGTCCACGTTGCGCTTCGGTGTAACCCGCGGGCACGTCGGTGCTGGGGTCGATGGGAAGTTGGTCGGCCGTGGGGACGAGCGGATGATCGTGGTCGATCGACCCGTCGGCGAGAACGGGGTACCACAGCGGAATCGGCACTCCGAAGTAACGCTGACGGCTGATG
>DAINNS010000237.1:0-1783 GCA_036735765.1 Ilumatobacteraceae bacterium
ACCTCGACGCACACGCCCGCAAGACAATCGCCGGCTACAAGGTGCCGAAGTCGTGGACCATTCAGAGTGAACCACTCCCTTTGTCAGGTGCGGGAAAGATCCTGAAACGCGAGCTGCGCGATCGCTTGGTCGACCCCGCGCGGTAGCGTCGTGGGCATGTCCTTCGAAAAACTTGATCCCGCCATCCGCGACCTCGCCAAGGGTGCGAACTTCGGCACTTTGTCGTTCTTGCTGCCGAGTGGCCGCATCGCCAGCCACGTCATGTGGGTCGACGCCGACGATGACCACATCCTCATCAACACCGAAATCCACCGCGCGAAGTACAACGCGATCAAGGCAAACCCCATCGTCAACGTCGCGATCTGGAAAGCCGACAACGCGTACGCGTACGCAGAGGTTCGCGGTCGGTGTGTAGGCGAAGTCGGCGGCCAAGTGGCCCGCGACCACATCGACGCCTGTTCGATGCGCTACATGGGCAAGGCCTACGGCATGCAAATCCAGTCCGAGCGCGTGATCCTGAAGATCGCCGTCGAGAAACAGCGCTCCCAGAACCTGTGACTTTTGTTACCTGTCTTGAATAACAGGTATCTGATGTCATAAATTCGGCGACGGTGTCCGTCTCCGATCTCCTCAGCCTCAACCTCGGTTCGCCCGCTGTCCTCGCATTCGCGCTGGGCCTCGTCGCCACGGTCTTTCGCAGCGACCTCCGGTTCCCCGAGGCGGTGACGTCGCTTCTCTCCACTTACCTGCTCTTCGCGATCGGCCTGAAGGGTGGGATTGAGTTGCGCGACGTGGCGCTGGGCGACATCGCCGGGCCCACGGTGGTCACGCTGCTGATCGGGCTCGCAGTCCCCTTCGTCGCCTACGGGGCCGCACGGAGGTTCGTCGGCCTGGGTGTCGCCGATGCAGCGTCGATGGCGGCGCACTACGGGTCGGTATCGGCCGTCACTTTCTCCGCGGCCGAAACGTTCGCGCGGGCAGCGGGCACACTCGACGAGGGCTACCTCCCGGCCCTCGTTGCACTTCTCGAGATTCCGGGCATCGTCGTTGCGATGGTGATCGCCAGTCGCGCGCTCGGCGGGAGCAAGCTACGTTCCGCCGTGCACGAGGTGATCACGGGAAAAAGCATCGTGCTGCTCGTCGGCGGTCTGCTGATCGGTTGTTTCGCGAATCAAACCGGTATCGAAAAGGTCGAGCCGCTCTTCCGCGACTTGTTTGCGGGCGTGCTCGTCCTCTTCCTCCTCGACCTCGGCACGCTTGCGGCGCAGCGACTGAAGACGCTGAAAGTCGTCGGTATTCGTCTGGTCGTGTTCGCAATTGCGATGCCGCTCGTTTTCGGCACCATCGGCGTGTTCGGCGGCACCGTTGCCGGCCTCTCGGTGGGTGGTGCCGCGGTCCTCGGCGCGATGGCGGCCAGCGCCAGCTACATCGCGGCGCCGGCGGCGGTTCGGGTGGGCCTTCCCGAGGCCGATGTCGGCTTGTCTCTTGGCGCGGCGCTCGGCATGACGTTCCCGTTCAACCTTGCCATCGGCATTCCGTTGTTCCACGAAATAGCCCAGAGCATCGGCTGAGACGCGCACGGACGTCTTGTAGGCCAGGTAGGGATCGAACCTACGACCAAGGGATTATGAGTCCCCTGCTCTAACCACTGAGCTACTGGCCCGAGAATCGTGCCCCACAGTCATGACGGAAACGACGCGGCGACGGGACTTGCTCGGGGGGTGGGGCTCGAACCCACGACCGACGGATTAACAGTCCGTTGCTCTGCCAACTGAGCTACCCC
>DAINNS010000238.1:0-1639 GCA_036735765.1 Ilumatobacteraceae bacterium
TCAGCATCACCGACCCGTCGGGCATCAGCACCGGACCCTCGGGAAACTTCAGTCCGTCGACCCACGTCGTCACGGCCATGATCAACGCTCCTGTTCCGTCGGACGTACCAACAAGTCGCTGACCGCCACGCCCGCGGGCCGCGTCACACAGAACGTCACGGTTTCGGCAACCTCGGCTGCGGTCATGCTGGGCATCGCCTCAAGCGATGCGCGAATCTTGGCCAACAGGTCGGGGCGGATCTTTTCGATCATCTCCGACTCGGTCATACCGGGAGCCACGATCGACACGCGCACGTGCTTCGAAGCCAACTCCTGACGCAGCCCGTCACTGAACGCATTCACCGCGAACTTCGTCGCCGCATACACCGAACTCCCCGGCAACGCCTTGCGGCCCGCCACCGACGAGATGTTCACGATGTCGGCCACACCACGCGGCCCCTTCGCCGCGGCAATGAGGTGGTTCAGCGCAACGTGCGTGCAATTGAGCACTCCCATCACGTTGACGTCGACCATTTCTTTCCATTCTTCGAGCGTGATCTGCGTCGCATAACCCGTGAGACCGATCCCGGCATTGTTCACCAGAATGTCGATTCGCCCGAATCGGGCAACAACCTCTTCGACCATCGTTTTCACCGACGCCGCATCGGCAACATCGCACGCCACCGCGTGGATGTTCGCGCTCGTCGACGCAACAGCGTCGAGTCTGTCCTTGCGACGCGCAGTCGCCACGACGGTCGCCCCCTGCTTCGCAAGATCGACCGCGATCGCCTCGCCGATTCCCGACGACGCACCCGTCACCACCGCAACACAACCGTTCAGGTTCCCCATGACTCCCCCTCGAGACAACACAGAACCTTAGACACCCCTGTTCGCACACATGGAGGCGTGGTATTCTCCAAGCACGTCGGAATTCGCGCTTCCGCGTTCAAGCACGGCCTGACCCGTGACAACATCCTTCATGCCGTCGGCCACTCGGCCGGCCGAGCCGAGGAAGACGACGACGGACCCCGTCTCAAATACGAGTTCGTGGGCTACGACTTCGCGGGCAACGAGATCGAAATCGTGGTCGAGATATCGGATGAAGGCAGACCAGAAGTCGTCCATGCGATGAAACGACGACCCCACCTTCCCAAACGAAGGAGACACTGACATGACCAAGAAGACCAGACGTTTACTGACCCCCGAAGAGTTCAACGCGATGTTCCCTCCCGAGGTCATCCAGGAGTTGATCGAGAGGAGCAAGACGATGGGGCCCTACGAGGCCGATCCGTCGACGTTGTCCCCCGAAGAAGAAGCGCGACTCGACCGCTGGGTCGATGGTTATTGCGCTTCGGGCCACGACCCCGATTACGTGGGGCCCGACGACTGACACTCGCTCAGAGCGTGCGCACGTAGTCGAGGCCGATGTCGAGAATCGGCGACGAGTGCGTGAGGCCACCCACCGAGATGTAGTCGACACCGGTCGCACCGACTGCGCCAGCCGTCGCGAGGGTCAAACCACCGCTGGCTTCGAGCATCACCTTGCGACCCGTGGTCGACGAGTGTTGTCGAGAAATCTCAACGGCCTCGCGCAGAACCTCGGGTGGCATGTTGTCGAGCAGCACCAGATCGGCTCCGGCTGACAATGCTTCGCGCAACT